>JBAUGH010000527.1:0-4860 GCA_049679565.1 Acidobacteriaceae bacterium | reverse complement strand
GGCGCGATTCCTCCGCATGCCCAGCGCGGCCGAGGGGCATCCGCATCTCTATCCGCAGCCTCGGCTGGCGGCGGGCCGGCGGCTGCGCGGGTTGGCCCACGCCATGATTGACATCAGCGACGGCCTGTCCACCGACCTCGCGCATGTGTGCCGTGCCTCGGGTGTGTCGGCCACGGTGGAGCAGGCGGAGCTGCCGGTGCCTCCGCTGGCCGCCCGGCAGCCCGACGCGCTGGAGCTGGCGCTGAACGGCGGCGAGGACTACGAGTTGCTCTTCACGGCGCCGCCCAACGCCCGCATCCCGCGCACGATCGCCGGTGTGCCGGTGCATCGGATCGGCATGATCGAAGGGCGCGGTGAGCCGCTGCTGCGGCTCCGCACGCTGGAGGGCCGGATCCGGCGTCTCGACCCCGCAGGGTGGGAGCATTTTCGGCCCGTCGAAAAGCGCGCGGCGCGCGCAGGCCCGTAAGGCCGCAGATTCCGCTGGCCGAAGATGGCGCAGCGCGCCGAGCAACCGACTTCGGCCTCGCCGTCATCGAACCGAACAACCGGTTGTTCCGTGGCCTTTTGTCATGGGCTCGCGTCATGGGTCCGCCGGGGCGAGAGAAGTGCGCCGGATCGCTCCCTGGACTCAGACGCACAGGTTCCCCAATCGTGTACACCATCTTCTCCGGGAGGCCGGCCCTCGTGGGACTCCGATCTGGCCGCAGGATTCTCATTGTCGATGACGAGCCAGCCATCACCGAAACCCTTTCGGTGATCTTCTCGCAGCATGGCTACGAGGCGCGAACGGCGGTGTCGGCCGAGGAAGCGATCGACGCGATCGCCCAATGGGAGCCGGACATCGCCATCCTCGACGTGATGCTGCCGCAAATGAACGGCATCGATCTGGCCATCGTGCTGCGAGCCAATCATCCCAGGTGCCGGCTGGTACTTTTTTCCGGGCACCAAAGCACCCAGGCGCTGGTGGAAGAAGCCGCGAAAAAAGGCAACATCTTCGAAATTCTCACCAAGCCGGTCCACCCCATGGTCATGCTGGACTACGTAGCCAGCCTGTTTGCCGATCTGCGGCGGGAGATGATGTAAGCCGCGCGCGCAGGCAGGAAGGCCCCGGATCTCGTTTGGCGAGAGCCAGGGCCATCGGCGACTTCCGCAGACAGACTTATAAGCCGGATTCTGTCGAGGACGGCCATTCCTCTTGGCGGCGCATTGCTGCGACGCTCACGGCATTTCCAGGGATCGCGTCTCCCCGGAGCCGGGGCTCTTTCCGCCGGCGCGACCCACAGGGAGCACCGGCCAGCACGAGACCCGCAAGGGACACACGTCCCTGGAAATGCCTTTAGCGACCTACCCGGAACTTTGGCGCGCCGGACCAGCACGCGACGGCATTGCTGCCGGCTTGTTCCCTATTTGGTCTTGCTCCGTGTGGGGTTTACCCTGCCTCCGTCGTTACCGCCGGAGCGGTGCGCTCTTACCGCACCTTTTCACCCTTACCCTGGGCCGTTGCCGGCCGCGGGCGGTTTATTTTCTGTGGCACTTGCCGTCCCGGAGCCTTAACGCTCCGGTCCCGGACGTTATCCGGCACACTGCCCTGTGGAGTCCGGACTTTCCTCCACCGTTTCGCTTGCGCGTCCCGGCAGCGGCCGTCCAGTCTGCCTGCACTTTCGATGATACGCGAATGCCCGCAGCCGTCTCTGGAATTCACTGCGAAGGCTGGAGTGCGATCTGGCATAGCAGCTCGGAGTAGCCGTCGCGCATGAAGGCGCGCCCGCAGAAGCGGTGCGTCTCGCGATAGCCGTGGGCCTCGGCGTAGGCAAGGATGCCGTAGTTGTCGTTGAGCGGGATCGCGTCGCGCGTGTCGGGATCGTCAGGCAGCCAGTCGTCGATCAGGTTGCCGTTGCGGGGATTCGCCGCCCAGCGGCCCACCACGAGGATGTCAGGATGGGTGGCAATGGTGGCCGGGGCCTGCTGCACCACGCGCTGGTCGCGGCTCCAGATCCAGTACGCGGCGGGCTGATTGAAGTAGATGGGCTGGGGAAAGTACGCCGCCACGCCTACCGAGTGGTAGTAGAAGCCAGCGACCCGCTTGCCGGGCCCCTGGGCTTTGAGAAACTTCGCCATGGCCAGGTCGCCGGAGTACGGGCCGTGGATATCGGCCCAGACGGCATGCGCAGTCCACCGCGCCTGATCGGCCGCGACCAGCACCAGAGCGGCTACCACGGCCCGATGCAGCCAGCGCTTCCACCCGCCGGCCGGGCTCTGCGCGGGCCAGGTGAGCCAGAGCGCCGCCAGCAGCGTTTCCCACAACATGCCCGCATGCCGCGGCTCGAGATAGGTCGAGGTGAAGACCAGGACCATCAGTGCCCAAGGCACGAGGCCGATCCACCCGAGCTGCCCCGGAGCCGCGCGGAACGCCATCGCGTGAACGACCAGCAGAAGGCACACCGCCAGCGCGAACCAGCGAAGGTTGGAGACGGGAAACGTGAGCAGCGAGAGGACGCGGGCCGCCTTGTACCGCAGGGCCTGGCGCGGCGTGCGATGCGTTTCCGGCGGAAGCGTCGGCACCAGCTCGCCGGGGCGGACATCGCTCTGCAGCGTGGCAGTGGCCTGATACGCGGCTTTCGCCTGCTGATCGCCGAAGCGCGCCTCGATTTTCTCGATGGAATGCCGGACGTTGGTGCCGGCGGGGAAATCGACGTCGCGCGGCGGGAAGGTCGTCGCCAACGCGAAGATCCAAAAGCAGCCGAGAACGAGCGCGGGGATCGTCAGCAACGCCCGATTGTTGGTCCGCGCGCCGATCCGATTGCGGCGCCGCATCACGACCCACGCGACGATGGCAAAACCGATCGACGCCACGAACCCGTGGACCGAGAGATTCGCCATAGGGCCCAGCAGCGCGACCAGCCCGGCGAGGGCCGTCCCGCGCACCGGCAGCCGCGGATCGCGCTGGCTCATCCCGCGCAGCAGAGCCGCCGTGGAAAACGCCAGCAGCGCGTACACCACATAGCTGCGCGCCACCACCGCATCCTGATACGCGAGCCAGAATCCGAAAGGCAAAAGGATGCGCAGCACGAGCGGAAACGGCGACCAGCGCAGAAAGACGTAGACTCCGGCGGCGGCGAGGGCGCCGGAGATCCAGTGCATACCCGCGTAGCTGACGTGCAGGCGCACCAGCCCCCAAAGCAGCGCATGCCACAGCCCCGGCGATCCTTCATAGCGGATGGCGTGCAGCATCAGGTGCCAGAAGCCCTGATCGCGGGCCAGCAACCAGGCCTGGGCTTCGTCTGCCCAGGGCTCATGCCAGAAAATACCCACGGCGACGACCGCCATGTACGCGAGCCAGACGACAAGCTCAACATTTTGCTGCAGAGTCGCGCGGCGCAGAATGCGGCGTTCGTCCGGCGCGCGGGGCGGCATCAGTTGCGGACCGCGTGCGGTCGCGGGCTCGGCCGGCAACGCGGTTGCCGTCGAGCCTCCGTCACTCGTCAGGAGACCCATTTCAGCAGGCGGATCACGCCCATGGGTGCGGCTTTGGAGTGAGCGGAGACTTCGGTGCGGCGATCGATCTCCTCGCGGCGCGTGGCGTAGTAGCGATACGCCTGCACCAGCATCTCCGCGTTGCTCAGCGTCGGCTGCCATCCCATGCGTTCGCGGATTTTCGTGGTGTCGAACAGGAAATCCTCGGCGATCATGCGGTAATGATAGGGTCCCAGCGGCGAGAGGCGCAGCCGGTGCGCCAGGCGCATGGCGGCCAGCGCCGGCTTGAGCGGCAAGGGGCGCACGCGGGAGCTGCTGCCGGCCGCGTCGATCACCGCCTGATACACATCGCGCAGCGGCTCGACGTTGGCCGAGCCGACATGGAAGACCCCCGAGCCGTTGTACTCAACCGCGTCCGGGCAGGCGCGCACCAGGTCTTCCGCGTAAATGAATTGATAGCGGTTGCTGCCGTCGCCCACCACCCACACCGTCTTGCCGTCCTGGATGAACTCGAAGAGGATAGCCAGCAGGCCCAGCCGTCCGCGATCGATGATGGTGGGGCAGCGCAGGATGACGACGTCGAGCCAGCGCGCGTAGCGGCCGAGAATCTCCTCAGCGGCCAGCTTGGAGCGGCCGTAAATCTCTACCGGCGCGGGCGGTTCATCTTCGCGGATGGCGTGGCCGGGATTGCTGGCCCACAGGCAATTGGTCGAAGTGAAGACCAGCTTCGGAACGCCATGGCTGCGGCACGCCTCGGCCAGCATCCGCGTTGCCTGGACGTTGGAGCTCCAGAGATCGGCCTCATCGAGCGACATGCCATGCGCCAGTACCGCCGCGCAGTGAAAGACCGCGTCGAAGCGAGCACCGCGGAAAACCTGGTTGATCAGCACCGGATCGCGCAGGTCGCCCTGGAACTTCGTGAGGTTGGGATGCCAGCTGGGATCGGGCACGCGATCGATGCTGGTGACCCGCCAGCGATTCGCCAGCAGATGCCGCTTGAGAATCCCGCCAAAAAAACCGGCGCCGCCGGTCAGCAGAACATGGGACGTCGGGCTGTGGGACATCAGGGGGGTCATCCTTCAACAAAATGGACGTGCCTCGTGCCTGATGCGCCCAGCGGGATGGTCCGCCCCTCGAACCGACGCGCGTCGAGCCTGCCGGTTCGCAGAATCCGCAGCCTGGGAACACCTGGCTGGTAGATGAAGGCCGCCGCCCGGGCGGATGCCTGTGCACAACGCTTTGCGGCAGGGAAAGTAGGGGCAGCAGACGGCGCGGTGAAAAATCAGGCTTTACGGCGGTAGTCGCCGCTCTTGCCGCCGGTTTTCCGCTCCAGCACCAGTTCGCGGATGGCGATCCCTTTATCGATTGCCTTGCACATGTCGTAGA
>JBAUGH010000526.1:0-3343 GCA_049679565.1 Acidobacteriaceae bacterium | reverse complement strand
CCTGCAGCCCGACGCGTGGCGCAAACTGCTCGACAAACTCACCTTCGTGCTGCGTGAATTCGCCGCGCAGCAGGTGGCCGCCGGCGCCGACGTGATCCAGATCTTCGACAGCTGGGCGGGCGCGCTGGCCATCCCCGACTACCGCGAATTCGTGCTTGAGGCTACGCGCACGCTGGTTCGCGAAGTCCAGGCGCTGGGCGTGCCGGTCATCTACTTCGGCGTCGATACTGCCAGCCTGCTGCCCGCCATGCGCGAGACCGGCGCGGACGTGCTGGGTCTCGACTGGCGTACTCCGCTCGACCGCGCCTGGCGGGACCTTGACTACACCTGCGCCGTTCAGGGCAACCTCGACCCCATCACTCTCTTCGCTGAGCCGGAGCTGATTCGTAACCGCGTCCATGGCATTCTCGATCAGGCCGCCGGCCGCCCCGGGCACGTCTTCAACCTGGGCCACGGCATCGTTCCGGGAACCCCGGTCGAAAATGTCCAGGCGGTGGTGAAGTTCGTCCGCGAATACGTTCCGCGCGCCGAGGCTCGCCGTGTCTGACGCCGTTCTTCTGCTCGCTCATGGAACGCCGGACTCGGTCGATGAGATTCCCGACTATCTGCTGCGCGTCACCGGCGGACGCCCCCTGCCGGAAGCCGCGGTCGAAGAAGTGAAGCACCGCTTTTCCGCGATTGGCGGCAGCCCGCTCACCCGCCTGACCCTCGAGCAGGGCCGGCTGCTGCAGGAAGAAATCGGCATTCCGGTCTATGTCGGGATGCGCAACTGGAAGCCTTACATCGCCGATGTGGTCCGGCAGATGCGGGACGACGACATCAGCCGTGCCATCGTCCTCTGCCTCGCTCCGCAGAATTCCCGCACCAGCGTTGGCCTCTATCGCCGCGCCGTCTTCGCCGCCGCCGAGGGCGCGCTGGCGCTGCGCTTCCTGGACGACTGGGCCGACCATCCGCTGCTCGCCGATGCTTTCGCCGAGCGGCTGCGCGCGGTGCGCGATCCGTGGATGGCGGAGGCGGGTTCTCCCATTCCGGTTCTCTTCACCGCCCACAGCGTTCCCTGCCGCACGGTGATCTCCGCACCGCATGCAGATCCCGGCTCGCCCGGCCAGGCGCCGCCTGAGCCCCCCGATCCCTATCCGACGGAGGCCAAACTCACCGCCTCGCTGGTCGCCAGTCGGCTCGGCATTGCGCCCCGCGATTGGTTCTTCGCTTTCCAAAGCCAGGGGATGTCCGGCGGTCCGTGGCTCGGCCCCACCGTCGAAGACACGCTTTCCGCGCTCCGCCGGGAGGGGGTGACCAGCCTCATCCTTCAGCCCATCGGCTTTCTCTGCGATCACGTCGAGATCCTCTACGACATCGATGTTGCCTTTCGCAACTTTGCTGGGAATCTCGGCATCGTTCTCCGCCGTCCCGCCTCGCTCAACGAGTCGAACCTGCTGACGCAGGCTCTCGCCGACCTGGCGCGACAATCCCTGGGGCGCTCCGGCTGAGCCTCCCGTTCCCCTGAACGAATTCCCGGGCTCCCTGGAAGCTGCTCCGCATCCCATTGTTGTGAGAAGACGATGAAGATCTGGCAAAAGCTCGCGCTCATTTTCGTTCCCGCCCTCCTCATCCTGGGGATGGGCATTCTGATCATCCATCACATGCGTGACCAGCCCGCTGCGGTGCAGCCGCGCAACCAGGAGCGCCAGCTCACCGAGGACCAGATGGTGGTGCCCCGCAAGCTCTTCATCGACAGCCTCGACTCCGCCCGCGCCCTCATCGGCAAGCCGGTCTGGATTCAGGCGGGCTATGAGCTGGACTACTATCCCTACGCCGCGCACCACGTGGACTTCGCCCGGAAGGCGGGTGTTCTGCCCAGCGCGCAGCAGCTCAACATCACCAACATCGTCACCCAGAAGGTCCCGGCCAGCGTGCCCACGCGGATCGCGCGCGGCAGCGCTCAGGCATTCGCCGTCTTCACCATGCCGGGCGATTCGAAGGAGTACGCGACCGCCATCGGCAGCATTGCCGGCAGCGACACTGCTTTCTACTGCGACAATGTGTTTTATTACGACGATCCGCACCAGATGTACAGGTTCTGGCCGGCAGATGTGTGGAAGGCCGTCGACGCGCACCAGCCGAAGGCAGGCATGAACGAACTGCAGACCTCCATGGCGCTGGGCGTGATGCAGCAGTCCGATTCCTCCGACTACGGCAACCGCACGGTTACGTATAACGCGGGCGACAAGCGCTGGTCGGTGACCTTCGAGAACGATAAGGCAACGCAGGTTCAGCAACTGCCGGCCTCATCCTGATTCGCACAACTCCGGCCGTTCTTAAGCCCGCTCGGCAAACCGCGCCGGCGACGACAGGAACCTCTGCCGCAGCAGCGTCAGCCACCCTCCCACGAGCGAGGTCGTCGCCGGTTGGGCGAACAGCTGCGTCTCCACAGCCGGCCGCGCCGTCGCAGCTCGCACATGCCTCTTGGCGGCGGGCGGCGCCTGCGCGATTGTGCGCGCCTGCTCCGTGGCCAGAGCGCACTTCCTCAGGTAGGCCGAGACCGTCATGCCCGCCTGCCCCGCGGCCTTTTCGAGCCGTCTCTCCTCGGCGGAAGAAAAACGGGTGGTGATGCGCCGGGTCCGTTCCGGAGCGGCTTTCTTTTTTGCTGCCTGGTTGCTCGTGGGCCTCTTCGTCGCAGCACTGAGGCTCTTCGCCAGTACCTGCCGGAACTCCGGATGTTTCCTCCGCCGCGCCGCGGCTTTTGCCGCCGACTTCCTGGCTGGGCGACTTGCTGCGGCGATTGATTTCACCGGGGAGGCAGATACCGCTCTCGATGCCACTTTCGGAACGGCTTTCGCCGCCACAGGTTTGATGCCGGCCGCGACCTTGGCTCCGGTCTTCGTCGGGGTCCGGGCTGTTGCCGCCTTCGCTGACAGTTTTTCGCGCTTTGCCGCAGCCGGCACGTTCGCCTCCGCACGCCTGTCTGCAGCGAGGATCTTCGTGGTTCGAGGGCCGATCTTCTTCGGCGCGTCCGGGGCAGGCTTCGCCGCAGCCGTGTGCAGCCGGGTTTCCGACGGTGCTCGCTTGTCGGCGACGAGCGGCAGCTCTTCCTCAGCAAACGGGAGCGTCTGCGTACCCAGCGTTGCAGCGTCCCGCACCGGAGGAGGGACGAAACGCTGAGGCTCCGCTTCCAGCGTTTCGCCGGTAGCACTGACGATGGGGGGCGGCGGCTCCGTTTTCGCCGTTCCGGAGGCCGCTGCTATCGGGACCGCCACCGCTTCCCGCGCCGCCCGCACCGGCTTTCTCCGCCGTTCCTTCGGGGCTGCCTGCCGCTGCCGATGCTGTTCCACCGCTTCTGCGT
>JBAUGH010000525.1:0-10072 GCA_049679565.1 Acidobacteriaceae bacterium | reverse complement strand
GTCACGATGTTGAGCCAGAACGGGCGATTTTCCCGAAGCCACACATCGCTGTACCGCGTTTCCAGATATTTGTAACCGTCACGGAGATCTTCGCAGCGGCCGTTGACGCCGGCCAGGTTCCACAGATCGCGGGAAACATGCGCGGAGATTTCCGGCGTCTTTTGTCCGTCGTAGAGACGGCGGTAACCGTCGGCGATCTGATCGGCAGTCTGAAACTGGAAGGCGAGGAAGTCAATGCGGCGCGCGCCGAGATCCATCGCATCGAGGGCATCCGTTTCGCGCAGAGGATTGGCGGCTTTCGCCCGGTCCAGCAGGACCAGCGCGCGCTCGGCGTCCAGGCGCACCTGCGCGCTCACCGGGCGAATCTTCGCGGCGATCGCCTGGCCTTCCGCGCTCCAGGGATCGATCCAGAAGTCCGCGTCGCGCGCATCGTCCAGGCCCGCCTGCTGCAGCGTTTGCTGAGCGTCCATCAGGGTGCGCTGTGCTTCGTCGATATCGCCAGTCGGATCGCCGTGAAAGACGGGGCCATAATCATGCTCAAACTGTGCAACATCAGTCGGCCCCGGCTGCCACGCGGCTTCCGCGCCAAACAGCACCGCGTACCAGTCCTCGAGAAAAAGCCCTTCGCCATCGTCGTTCCAGATAGTGTTCAGCATTCCCGTGCTGCCTGCCTGCTGCCCATCGGCCACGAAACGCTGAATGTTCGCCAGGGCCATATTGAAGTTGGGCCACACCCGGTTCCAGTTGTTCACGCCCGGAGCGACCCAGGTTTCCATCCCCGCGTCCCTATAGGGAGCGATCCAGCGGTGAAATCCTTCGGGGTGTGGGTCGTATACCCAGGGGACGGCAATCATGTCATGCGGCAGTTGCGGCACGAGCGCGGGCGAGCGCATCGCCATATCGCCCCAGAAGAGCAGCCGCCGATGCAGCGGCGCAAGAGCCTGATGAATTTGTGTAAGGAAGTCGATGTAGACCGCGCCCAGCCCACGTTGCTGTACTTCACTCGCTGTCTGGCCCTGCCCCAGCTCAAACGTTTCGTCGGCGCCGATGTGCAGAAATGGTCCAGGGTACAGGTCGGCCAGTTCGTCGAACCATTGCGTGATGAGCTGCATCGATCCCGGCTGGCCCGGTGCGAGCACAGCGCCGTTGGGAATCTCCGCGAGCGGCGCATACTCCTGCCAGGTGAGCACGTGATGCAAATGGCCGAAGGCCTCTTGCTCCGGAATGATGGTCACGTGATAGCGCCGCGCATACGCCACCAGCGCCTTCGCGTCAGCCGCGGACATCGATCCGCCCGGCAGCGCCGGTAGTGGATTCGACGCGTACTGCTGGGTGTTTTCGAAATAAGGCGAGTAGACGTTCAGCTTGTACGCCGCGAAGGTGCGAATCTGTTTTTCCTGGAATTCGAGCGTAGGGACCGGGCCGCGGGAGAGGTCGTCATGCACGCCCCGCCAACGCATCGCGGGCCAGTCGCGAATGACGGCGCCCGCCACCAGCGGACCCTCGCCGCCGGAAATCACCAGCTGCTTCAGCGTCTGCGCGCCATAGAAAATGCCTGTAGCCGTATGGGCGATGATGAACGCGCGATGCGGCTCGGTAAGCAGCACGTAGCCCTCGGGCTGCATCGCCGCGTCGAAGGCGAGATGTTCGCGATGGAGGACGGCGCGGGCCATCGACGAATCGTCCCGCAGCAATGCAATCGAAAACGCCGTGGCTGTGTCCCGCAGGCGAACTCCGCGCTCGCCCAGCGCCTGGCGCAGATCGGCCGCGACAAAGCGATCGTCGGCGTTGTCGCCGGGCACGAAGATCTGAACACCGCCGCGCAGGGAAAGATTGCCGCGCGCAGCGTATTCGCGCGGCTGCGGAATCAGCGGCGGACGCGTTGCAGCCGAGGCCGCGGACCCAACCAGAAAAAATGAGATCCAGAAGACAGGCAGGAGAAGCCGGAACCTTCGCACCTGCACATATTCTTCTGTTCGCCCGCGAAAGTCCATCGGCGATTGCTGACTCATCCCTCGTTAGCCTGGCTCATAAATTGCGTGCCGCCCACAGCGCCCCCGCCGGCGGATCGGCCGGCGTTGCACGCACAACGATGCTGGGGTACTCCGCCTGCAATGCCGCAGCCAACGCGCTGCGCACCCGAGCCGCATGTTCCAGAATACTGCCCGCGACGGCGACGTCGGGAATCGCAAACGGAGAACCAGGCGCCTCCTCGAGACCGCGAATCCGCTCGATGACCAACCCTGCCAGCATCGCCAGATCCACGCCCGCCTGTGTGACCACTTCCTGCGCGACCGCATCGCCGTCTTCGGCGGCCGCGACCACGAGCGGCGCGAAACGAGAAAATTCCGGCGCCGGATTGGCATTGGCGAACTCGATGAGCTCGGACAGGGACCCGAGGTTCCAGAAAGACTGTGCGCCCTCCAGCAGGCTGGTCTTCCGCTGCTGGTCGATCGCGAGGAAGCCGCGCCGCAGGCCTTCCAGTCCGAGGAAATGGCCCGAGCCCTGATCCGCCAGCGTGGGTCCCCAACCGCCGGCGGTAACAATGGCGCGGTTGGCCGCGCGCCCGGCGACGTTCGAGCCGGTGCCCGCCAGGACCAGGACGCCGCGGCCGCCGAAGAATACCGAATCCAGCGCGATCTCCACATCGCCGACGATCCGCAGCGTGCCGCCGACGCGTTGGGTGAAAGCTTCGCGCAGCCAGTCCACCACCAGCGGAACGCTCTCGCCCGCAGTGCCGATGCAGCAGCCTGTAACCGCCGTGGCGGGAAGACCACTGGCGGCGCCCAGCAGCGCCAGGCCTTCGTCGAGATTGGCGGCGGCGGTGGCGGCGTCGGCCTTCATCCGCTTGATGGTGCCGATGCGCACGCGCGCGATCTCCCTAGTCTCATCGCCCAGCACCAGGGTCGTCTTCGTGCCGCCGGCGTCCACGCCGAGAAAATAGCCCATGCAGAAAACTCCGATTCAGGCAGAAAATGCGCGCCGCGAATCAACGGAAGGGTTGAGCCGTCACGGTCGCTTCGGCAGAATCGTCCAGATCGCCGGATCCTCCTGGCCGAGCACCCACGAGCAGAATCCCTCGAGGCCATTCTGCTGCATGAGTTCGTAGCGATCGCGGAAAGTGTGCAGATCGGTGAAGAAAACCCACTCCCGCATCTGATCACGGTTGATATAAAACCACGCGGTGTGGTCCTGATCGTCCCACTGGATGCGGCCGCCCCAGTCATGGGCGAGCTGCTCGGCATTTTCCGCGCCGATGTAGTCTGCCGTGGGATTTGGCTTTTCGACCGGAGCGCCGCCTTCGTGCGTGGGCGGCGTCACGATCGGCGCGCCGGTATACCAGTGGTAGCCGTAGAGCGGAATGCCCAGCGATAGCTTGTCTTTCGGCACATACTGGAGCGCGTAGTTCATATTGTCGAGCGTCCATTGCCAGCCGGCCACGGGACCGGGTGTAGTCCAGCGCGTGTTCTGGTCGTACGTCATCAGGCAAATCAGGTCGACGGACTTGGCCAGGCCCGCCAGATCGTAAGCGCCGCGCCAGTCGGAGTAGATCCACCTCGCAAAGCCGCCGTCGCCTTCCGCATAGCCGGGCGCGTTGGGCACGGTAGCGATACTGAGCTGGAAGCCGGCTTTGTGCAGCGCATCCGCCGTCTTTGCCACCAGGGCGGTGAGCGCATCGCGGTCGGTCCAGTCAATATTTTCAATATCGAACTGAAACCCCGAATAGCCGTGCAGCTTGCACTCCCGCACCAGCGCTTCGTTCATGGCGGCCTGCGCAGTTGCGCTCGTGGCCAGCAGATGGAAGCTGCGCTTATTGGCTAGGCCCACAATCGGCATCACCGGCAGCTTCTCGCTCTGCGCCTCGCGAAGCACCGCCGGTTCGGGCTCGCCGCTCACCAGCCCGTTCTCATCCACTCCATACCAGGTGGGCACCAGCAGATCGATCTGCGACGAGTGCGCGAAGAAGTCGCGAATCCCCTCCGGGTCGTTGGTCAGGTAAAACAGCGCCACCGGGTGCTGCGCCGCAAACGCGGGAGCCGCGATGGTCAGGAGCAGCAGAGAAGTCAGCCACGCATGAGGTCTCATAAAAGGTCGAAGCCATTATCGCTGGAAAGCGATTCAGCGGCCAGGTAAATGCCACTGCAGGATGGGCAGGAGCGAGGAATAGTCATCTGTCCAGGCGCGCAGCCCGGCCCGCCGATGAACCGGCAGGGTCGCCGGCAGAACCTGCGGCTGCGAGAAGAAGGCGGCGTTGCTGGTAACCAAAACCCACGTCGCGCGATACTCGCCGCGCCCCTCGTTCGAGGGCGTATCCACCACCCGCGCCTGCATGCCCGCTGCGGCCGCGAGCAGGCCCACTTCGGGGGCCAGGTCCACATATTGGTTGGAGACGTGGAACGCGAGGATGCCGCCCGGCGCCAGTTGCCGTCGGTAGATCTGCATTGCCTGAGTGGTGAGCAGATGTACGGGAATCGCATCGCCGGTGAAGGCGTCGATCACCAGCACGTCGTAATGCTGGGGCGATTCGCGCGTGAGCGCGATGCGGCCGTCTCCGTCGGCAAAGGAAATCTGCGCGCCCGAATCGCGCAGATAGGTGAACAGATGTTCCGCGATCGGCAGCACCGCCGGGTTGATCTCATAGAAGCGGATGCGGTCGCCCGGCTGTCCATAGGCGGCGATCGTGCCCGCGCCCAAACCGATAATGCCGATGTTCCGTGGGCGCTGCCCGCAGCAGAAGCGCAGCGCGAGGCTGATGCCGGAGTCGGTGGCGTAGTAGGTCGTCGGCGTGCGGCGAAACTGCGGAGCAAACCATTGCGTCCCGTGCTCGATCGTGCCGTTCAGCAGCGTGCGCACGGTCTGTGCCTGCGGAGGAACGTAGGACTGCTTCACCCGCAGCGCGCCGTAGAAATTGCGCTCCTCCACCAGCGCATCGCGCGCATAGACCACGTGCAGCGCGACGACCAGAATCAGCAGCAGCCCCGTGCTCACAGACCAGAGCAGCCGCTGCCCCCAGCCGCTGCTCCAGGTCACGAAGAGCGCCAGCGCCGCGGTGGCCAGGAACGCGAGCGCGACATCGTAGTTGGCATCGAAGAGCAGCGGGCAGGCAATGCCGATGAAGATCGTCCCCGCTGCTCCTCCGGCCGCGACCAGCAGATAAAACAGCGTGGATTCCGTCGGATTCCCGGGGCGCAGCGCGTAAGTCTCTGCGTGGCAGAAGAGGCACGCGAAGAACAATTCGGCGAGGAAGAACGCGATGGCGATCTGGATGGGCAGGCTGACGTCGGTCTTCGAGAGCATGTACCCGAGGCTGGCCAGCATCACGACCAGCAAACGCACCACCAGCCAGCGGCGATAAAGACGTGGCGTTTCGAACGCAATGATGAACGTGAGCAGATACACGCCGAGAGGAAGCACCCAGAGCAGCGGAATGGCGGCGACGTTCTGGCTCAGGTGGCTGGTGACCGCGCACAACTGCATGGCGCCCGCCGCAGGCAGCAGGAACCAGAGCAGGCGGTTCCGCAACGGGCTGCGCGACACCGCGCCGCTGGCCGATGCAGCCGAACCCGCAGGCTCACTGCCGCGCGCCTGCCACGCCAGCCACGCGCACAGCAGGGCGAAGACGCCAAATCCCACTCCCCAGCCCGTGCGTTGCGCCGCCAGTGTCCAATGCGGTTCGATCACGGTGGGGTAGAGCGCCAGGGCCAGCAGCGACCCTGCATTCGAGAGCGCAAATAGCCGCCACGGCACCCCGGACCCGGCCTGGCGGGCCAGCCAAAGCTGCAACAGCGGGCCGGTGGACGCCAGCAGCAGGAATGGCAGCCCGATCGTGACGGTCAGCGCCTGGAAGATCGCGGTCAGTGGATGCCCGGCAGCCAGGGTCAGATCCGGCAGCGCGACCCCGGCAAGCAACGCCGTCGCCGCGGCCAGCAGCGCGACATGGAGGATTCCCGCCGCCCGCGCCGACCGGAATCGCCCGAGCCAATGTGCATAGAGGTAGCCGAGCAGCAGCACGGTCTGGAAGAAGACCAGGCAGGTGATCCAGACGGCGGACGATCCACCCAGCGCCGGCAACAGGCGTTTGGCGGCCATGGGCTCGACAGCAAAAAGCAGAAAGGCGCCCAGAAAGATGGCCATCCCAAAAACGAGCCGCAGCGAACGGGAAACGGAAGCCATTTCGCATAGAACGCTATCACGGACAAGGGTCGGGAGCGGGCCCGCTTCCCAAGGTCAGCCGTCCGGCGCCTGTGCTACAGTGGTGCAATTCCCCTGGACCCCTGATCCCAGCCCCAGAGCGTCGCGCAATGAGTCTTCCCTCCCAATCCGCGCAAGGCGTGGAAACCTTTGATCTGCAGCAGGAGATCGCGCGGCTGCAGGCGCTGCTCGAAACCTCGCGCCAGGTCCATTCCACCATCTGCCTCGACGAGGTCATCACGACGGTGCTCAGGATTGTGGTCCGCGAGCTGGAACTGCCCGGCGCCCTGATCACCGAGCCGCGCACCAGTTTCGGCAACCTCCCGCCCGAACCCTGGAAAGGGTGCTTCCGCTTTCCGCTGCACGATAAGGAAGGCCGGCACCTGGCCGAGCTGGTGGTAGCTACTCCGCAGAGCCGCCCGCTGAGCCTCTTCGAAGAGGATTTTCTCGAAAGCCTCGCGCTGCAGGCCGGGGTCGCGGTGGAGAACGCCCGCTACTACGAGCGCAGCCTCGAATGGGCGCGGGTCCAGCAGGACCTGCATGCGGCGCGCGCCATCCAGCGCAGCCTGGTCCCCCAGGAGATGCCGGAGATCGAAGGCTACTCCGTCGCCGTGCGCTACAGCGCCTGCTACGAGGTGGGCGGCGACTGCGTGGACATCGTGACCCTGCCCGACGGCGTCCAGGTCATGGCCGTGGCCGACGTCGCCGGCAAAGGACTGGCCTCGGCGATTGTGAGCACCGCTTTCCGTTCGGCGTTTCGCGCCAGCGTGGGAGCCGGTCTGCCGCTCTGCGATCTGGTCTCCCGGCTCAACCGGCAGCACTGTGCCGAAGGCCAGGAAGCCCGCGGCCGTTATGTGACCGCGATCTTCCTTAAGCTCGATCCCCAGACCCACCGCATGGAAGTGGTGAACGCGGGCCACAACCCCGGCTTTCTCGCCATGTCGAGTGGCGGCGTCCACAAGCTCAAGGCCAGCGCCACCCCCATCGGCATCCTGCCCTCCGCGGAGTATCGCGCCGAGATCCTGGACTTCCTCCCCGGCTCCCGCCTCCTGTTCTATACAGATGGACTCACCGAGGTTTTCCGCGGCGATGAAGAATTTGGTACCGAGCGCCTGCTCGCCTCATTTCTTGAGTGCCACGCGCCGGAATCTGCTGCTATCCTCGATACGCTGTGGAATGAGCTGCGCCAGTTCTCCGGGGAAGAGTCCCGCCAGGATGACGATATGACGGCGCTGGCTCTGATGCGGGTAGGCGCCCAGGGGGTAGCCTTGCAATGAGCACGACGGTGGAAGTGCGGCTGCCATCGCGCCTCGGCTTCGAGAAAGTGGCCATGGGTACGGCGGCCAGCGTCGCCCAGTTGATGGGCTTTCGCCCCGAGCGGATCGAGGACCTCAAAACCGCCGTCGCCGAAGCCTGCATCAACGCCATCGAACACGGCAATCATCTCAACGAGAAGCTTTCGGTAGGCGTGATTCTCTCCGCCACCGACGACGAACTCGAAGTCAAGGTCATCGACACCGGCTCCGGCATCAGCCGCCAGCCTTCCAAACCGGATATCGACCGCAAGGTGCACGGCGAAGAAGATCCGCGCGGCATGGGCATGTTCCTCATCCAGGCCCTGGTCGACGAAGCCGAGTGGGTAAAAGACAGCAAGGGCAGAAACAGTTATGTGCGGCTGGTCATCCGGCTGGACAAGGAGACTGAATAGATGCAGGCCGAGACCAGAACCACCATCGACCGCTTATCCTCCTCCAACG
Source organism: Acidobacteriaceae bacterium (assembly GCA_049679565.1). Classification (GTDB taxonomy): domain Bacteria; phylum Acidobacteriota; class Terriglobia; order Terriglobales; family Acidobacteriaceae; genus Palsa-343. The sequence goes on along the minus strand of JBAUGH010000525.1, from coordinate 2,123 downwards.
GCGCCGCGATCAGCGTGCTGCGGTTCACCGGCGATATTTCCAGCACCTCCCGGGACTCGGTCATCGGCGCGTGGGAAACGGTCAACGGCTCCGGTCCCGTCCTGCTCGATTTCTCCAAAGTGGAGTACATCAATTCCAGCGGCATCGCGCTCATCATCCAGATGCTGATGGAAGCCGGAAAAACCGGTCAAAAAGTGGCGGCCTTCGGGCTAACGCCCCACTTCCAGAAGGTCTTCACCATGGTGGGCATCGCCAAGTACGCCGGCCTCTATAAGGATGAGGCGACCGCCGCAGCTTCCCTGTAAATCGCTGAAAAAATGGCGTTTCCCTAAAACGTCAGCCGCTCCTTCTTGCCAGAAGCAGCGCTACCGGGCTAAAAACTAAATCATTAGTTACTTTCCCGGATTTCCGGCGTCCAATGAAATGGAGGGCTTCCCCCCCCGTGCCTCGCCGGACATCCCAGACCCTGACCGAAGCTGAGCTGCGCATTATGCAGGTGCTGTGGCAGAAAGAGCCCTGCACAGTCCAGCAGGTCCTGGACGCGCTCGGCAGCGATCCGGTCCTGGCCTACAACACCGTCCTTACCACCGTCCGCATCCTGGAGCGCAAGGGCTACGTCCGTCACGCCAAAGAGGGCCGCGCGCACGTCTACAGTTCGCTGGTCGCCGAAGACGAAGCCAGCCGCTCCGAGATCCGCCACCTCGTGAGCCGCTTCTTCCGCAACTCCCATGAGGATCTGGTGCTCAATATCCTCGAGGACCGCGGAATTGACCCGGCGGAGCTGGCGCGGCTGCGCAGGATGCTCGAAGACACGACGGGCAGCTCCAATGGACCGGATGAAATCGGCCGGAGGGGAGCGCGATGACGGGATTTGCCCAGCTCCTGGTAGCGCCTGTGCTCAACTCGCTGCCCGAAGGCCTGCTGCTGGCCCTGGGCGCGTGGCTGTTGCTGCGCCTGATGGGCGCGCAGAACTCCAGAACCCGCTTTGCGGTCTGGTTTGCGGCCCTCGCCGGCGTCGTCGCGCTGCCGCTGCTCAGCAGCTTCAGCTTCGGAGCCCGCAGCATCGTGTCCTATGGACACCCCGAGTTCACCCTGCCCCCCTCGTGGGCCATGGCCTTCCTCATCCTCTGGATCGCCGCCGGCTCACTGGCACTGGCCCGCGTAGCGGCCGGTGTCTGGCAGGTCAGTCGCTTGCGTAGAAATTGCCGCGCAGTCGCCCTGGCCGATCTCGACCCCGAACTGCAGGACGCCCTCCGTCCGACAAAACGCCCCGTCCGTCTGCTGGTGTCGGACACGGCCCGGGTCCCCGCGGCCATCGGATTCCTGCGGCCGGCCATTGTGCTGCCCGCGTGGGCGCTCGACGAGCTCAGCCCTGCCGAGCTGCAGCCGATCCTGATCCATGAGCTGGAACATCTGCGCCGCCACGACGACTGGACCAATCTGCTGCAGAAAGCCGTGCGCGCGATCCTGTTCTTCCACCCGGCTGTCTGGTGGATCGACGCGCGCCTTTCCGAAGAGCGCGAACTGGCCTGCGACGACGCCGTCCTTGCCGCCACCGGCAATCCGCGGGCTTATGCCGGATGCCTCATCGATCTGCTGGAGCGCGGCTGCACGCGCCGCGGATGGGCCATGGCCCAGGCTCTGGTGGCCCGGGCCCGCGACGCCTCCCTGCGGATTGCCCGCATCCTGCGCAGCGGCAAGCCCACGACGACCCGAATGGGTCGCGCCGCCCTGAGCGTGACAGCGCTGTTGTCCCTGGCCTGCACCGGGATTGCAGTCTGCGCGCCGGGACTGGTCGGCTTTGCGGCGCGGACATCGCCACTGTCCGCGCGTCTGACGCCGCCGCTCCGCAACAACGATGTTCGTTTCCCCCAGGCCCAGGTGGTTCCAGCGGCGTTTCATTCCGAACAGCAGCCTGCGTTGCGCCAGTCCACGGTCGCGCCTGCGCGGCGGCGCCATCCCCGGCCGGTTGAGGTTCGCGACCTGATGGCGACACGACGGGATCAGGCCCCGGTGGTGATGGCGCGGCTGAACACCGGCCGGCAGCCGGCCAGCGATCGCGCCACAAATCAGTCGACGGATCGGGATGCGCCGACGTTCCTCTTCTTCACGCAGTCCGAAAC
>JBAUGH010000524.1:0-5163 GCA_049679565.1 Acidobacteriaceae bacterium | reverse complement strand
GCCGTCAACAGCGACCCCGACTACGTGCGCCGCGTCTCCGTCAACGTCGCCCGCGTCGCGTCCAGCTCTTCGGCCGGCCTCCAGCTCGCGCAGCCTCTCCTCGCCGGCGCGCCTGCCGCGAACCTGCGCGTCCAGCCCATCCTCGGCTTCGTCGATCGCGAAGGCGGCAGCTTTTTCCAGGAGTGGTCCGCGCTCTTCGTGATCGACGGCCAGCAGGGCGAGCGCATTCTCTTCCACTACCCGCGCCTGCAGGCCATGGCCGGTCCCGCGGAAGCCGCCACCGCCCTCGCTCCGCCGCTCGAACGCCTCGCGCTCAGCGCTTCCTTCCGCGCCCTGCCCGTGACCGACGCCAACGACGGCGAAACGGCCGTTTGTTTCCGCAGCTTCCTGCCCAGCGCCGCGACGCTGGTTTAACCGGAGAACGACATGAAACTCACCATCGACAACAACGACGGCCGCGGCCCCGTAGATTTCAGCGCCGCCATCGTCGCCGGCCGCGACTTCCGCATCCTGCGCCGCCTCAATCAGCCGGTCACCTGCACCGTCACCCTCTTTCCCTCGCAGGGTCTCGCCCTGCCGGCGCGCAACGGCCGCATGGTCGTCGCCGACGACAGCGGCATCGTCCTGTTCACCGGCTACCTGGCCACCGAGCCCGCTCTCGAGCTCGCCGGCCAGGCAACCACCGGCGCCGTTTACCAGGCGGTCGTCTCTGCCATCAGCGACGAAATCCTGCTCGATCGCCAGCCGCTGCCGCAATCCGGTCCCGTCTATGGCGCGTCGGCCGCGGGCGCGATCGAGTCCATGCTGGCCCGCATCAATGCCGGCAAAATTACCGCCAGCTTGTCCTCCGCCACGGCCACCGTTTCGGAATTCCAGGCCGACAACGCTCAAACCTGGGCGGAGAACGCCGGCGCCCTCGCCTGCGCTGTGCGCAGCGCTTATTTATTGATGAACGGCATCCTCACCCTCGCGCCGGTCGGCGCCACCACCCATGCGCTCAGCGAAGCCCAGGGCACCCTCTCCCTCAGCGGACTCGCGCTGTCCATGGTCAAAGCCCTCGCCAACGACGTCACCGTCTGCGGCCAGGCCGAGCCCTGCGCCTACGTCACCGAATATTTCGAGGGCGACGGAACCACCACCCTCTTTCAGCTGACAAAAGATCCCTGGCTCCCCCCGCCCTCGAAAAGCAAACCCCTCATCGAGCTCTTCAACGGTCCCGCGATCAATCCGCAGATCTGGAACATCCAGGATCCAGGCGCGGCGCTGGGGATCACCGCTGCCGGCTTCACCAGCGGCGGAGGCGGCAGCACCCTCGGTTCCACCGTGCTCTCCGCCATCTCCAATCTCGAGCTGGGCGGCGGCCTCGTCCTTGAAGCCAACAACGTCCAGTTCGGCGCCGCCACCTCCGGCATCCTCAACGGCCTCTACTCCGCCGGACAAGTCCAGCTGGCGAATTGCGTGGCCGGATTTCAGATCGGCCAGGCGAACGGCGCCGCCACCATCGCCCCGCTTGTGAACGGAACCGTCTCCGGCAGCACCTTCACTGCTGTCGCCGGACATTTGTATACGCTGCGGTTACGTTTCTATTCGAACGAGGCGCAGCGCCTCCAGCAGGCCTACTACGCCGTCGGCGCCGATGGCGGCACCCAGCTGTTCGGCGCGCAGATGCTGCCCGCCGCCGCCACCGCCGTCTTCGAGGTGCAGGACACCACCAATGGCGTCGCCGGAACCCCCGTCGTCCTCTCCACCGCATCCTTCTCCGCCACGCCTCCGCCCTTCTGCCTCCTTGCTCCCTACAACGGCGGCGACCTCCAATGCACCATCGGCGGCGTCACCGTGGAGCAGCAGGGGCCGGTTTGGGTCGTCAGCACCCCGCCCAACGGATCACCCATCGTCCGCCGTCTCGGCGCCACCGCACAGGGCGCCGACTGCACCGTCACTCGCACCGGCCATCTGCAGTTCTATCCAGCCGGCACGCCGCAGGCCGGCGAAGTCGTGGCCCTCTCGTATCGCACTACTCGCCGCTCCGTCGCGCGCCTCGCCAGCGCCGCCAGTGTCGCCGCGGAAAGCAATGGCGGCCAGCTCCCCGGCACCGCCTGCTGGATCGGCTCCGTCACCAGCCCCGCGCCGCGCAGTTCCGCCGACTGCGAAAACGCAGCCAACGCCCTGCTCGCCGTCTCCACCAGCCGCGCCGCCGCATGGTCCGGCCGCTACACCGAGTGGAACGCCGAGCAGCAGGGCGATGTGTGGCCCGGCGACGTGCTCGCCGTTTCTTCCGCTTCCGCCGGGCTCACCGCCAACCTCGTCGTCCGCTCCGTCGAGGTCGATCTCGCCTGCGGCAAACCGGGCCTCGCAAAGTACACCCTCTCCTTTGCCAACGACTGGGCCGACGAGCTCGCCATCAAAACATCCTCCGCCGTACCCGCCGATGCCTGGCTGCCCCCGCAGCCGGAAACCGCAACGCCGCTCGCGAACCTGAACGCGCTGGCCGTCACTTCTGTCACCGGCAGCGTCATCCAGATCGCCGCCGGCGTCACGCCCCCCACCGGCGGCGGCTTCGAGGTACGTCGCCGCGACTGGGCATTCACCCCTGGTCCCGGCCCCGATCTCGTCCTGCGCTCTCCCGTTTCGAATTTCACCATCCCGCGCCAGGCCGCCATGGAGCAGTACTACGTCCGCATGTACGACGCATCCACGCCGCCCAACTACTCGCGCTTTTCTGCCGCGGTCATCGTCAACCTGCCGCTCAGCCACTAATCCGGCGCCGGGCCCTGCGCCCTGCGCCCGGCTCCCGGCTCCCGGCTCCCGGCTCCCGGCTAACAGCTAACAGCTAACAGCTAACAGCTGAATTTCTACTCCCAGGAATCTTCACCATGACTGAATTCGAAGCACAGGTACTCGCCGACCTCTCGGTTTTGAAAAACCAGATGACGGTCCTCGTCGGCGACGGCAACTCCGGGCGCATCGGCGCCATTGAGGAACGCGTCACCCAACACGAGGAGCGCTTCCAGAACGTGCGCGGCGTCGCCATCGCTTTTGGCGCGCTGCTCACCCTTATCCAGTTCCTCATCGACTTTCTGCGGAGGAGGTGAACCCATGCGCCGGCTCCGCAGTCGTTGCCGCAGACACGATAGAATCGACCTGCCATGAAACTCACGCCCCTCGTTGCCGTCGTCATGGGCTCGAAGAGCGACTACGAAACCCTCGCTCCCGCCGTCGAAATCCTGCGCGAGTTCCAGGTCCCGTATGAGGCGCGCGTCGTCTCGGCCCACCGCACGCCCGACCTGCTCTTCGAGTTTGCCTCCCTGGCCGAGCCGCGCGGCCTCCGCGTCATCATCGCCGGAGCCGGCGGCGCGGCCCACCTGCCCGGCATGCTGGCCTCCAAGACCCTCGTGCCCGTGCTCGGCGTGCCCATCCCCGCCACCCTGCTGCAGGGACTCGATTCGCTGCTCTCCATCGTGCAGATGCCCAAAGGCGTGCCCGTCGGAACCCTTGCCATCGGTAAGCCCGGCGCCGCCAACGCCGCGCTCCTCGCCCTCCAGATCCTCGCCACCACCGATCCCGATCTGCGCGAGAAGCTCCGCATCTGGCGCGAGGCCCGCCGCAACGAGGTCCTCGACCAGGGCTTGCCTGAATGACGCCCATTCTCCCCGGCTCCACCATCGGCATTCTCGGCGGAGGCCAGCTCGGCCGCATGGTCGCCATGGCCGCCCGCTCGCTCGGCTACCGCATCCAGGTCATGGATCCCGATCCTTCCTGCCCCGCCCGCTTCGTCGTCGACGCCTGCTTTGAGGGATCGTGGAACGATGCCCACGCCGCCGCCAATCTCGCTCGCGGCTCCGACGTGGTCACCCTCGAAATCGAGCAGGTCTCGCTTGAATCCCTGGAGGCCGCCGCCAGATTCGCTCCCGTCCGCCCCTCCGCCGAGTTGCTGCGCGTCATCCAGAACCGCATTCGGCAGAAGGAGTGGCTGCGCGAGCGCGGATTCCCCCTCGGCCCATGGCACGCCGCCCGCTCCGAGCAGGACCTGGCCGAGGCGGTATCGAAATTGGGCGGCCGTTGCTTCGCCAAGAGCGCCGAGGGCGGCTACGACGGCCGCAGCCAGGCGAAGCTCGGCTTTGGCGATGCCACCACCCCAGCCGAAGCCTGGCGGCTCCTCGGCCAAAAGCCCTGCGTCGTCGAACAGGCCCTCGACCTCGAACTGGAGATTTCCGTCATGGTCGCGCGCTCACCCCGCGGCGAAACCAAAAGCTTCCCCTCGGCCACCAACCACCATGAGCACCAGATCCTCGCCTGGAGCGTGATTCCCTCGCTCGTCTCGCCCGCCATCGAAGCCCGCGCCCAGAAGCTCGGCTGCGAGATCGCCGACTCCTTCACCCTCGAAGGCCTGCTCGCCATCGAAATGTTCCTGACCGCGAGCGGCGAGCTGCTGGTCAACGAGCTGGCCCCCCGTCCCCACAACAGCTACCACGCCAGCGAGCGCGCCTGCGTCACCAGCCAGTTTGAGCAGTGCGTCCGCGCCGTCTGCGATCTGCCCCTCGGCGACGTCTCCGTCGTACAGCCCGCGGCCATCGCCAATTTACTCGGCGATCTGTGGCTGGATCACGCTCCGCACTTCGACCGCGCCCTCGCCGTCCCCGGCGTGCGCGTCCATTTGTACGAGAAACACCAGCCCCGCAAGGGCCGCAAAATGGGCCACCTCTCCGCGGTCGGCGCCACCCCGCAGCAGGCCATCGAGCGGGTGCTGGAAGCGCAGAAGCTGCTGTAGGCGGGGCCGCCCCGGCATGCGAGGCGGTCCGGAGCGTATGCTAGCCTTGGTTTTAGCCGGAGAAGACATGCGCTTCAGCATCGAGTTCGAGCAGGAAGAAGACGGCCGCTGGATCGCCGAAATCCCCGATCTGCCGGGCGTGATGGTCTATGGGTCGACGCGAGAAGAGGCTCAGAGCAAGGTAGAAGCGCTCGCCCTTCGCGTGATCGCGGATATTTAAGAACAGGTGGCGAGCTCTCTCCCGAATGAAGCCCAATCGCTGTCGGAAGGCCCGAACGCCACCGCGTGCCTGGTAAATGCGAACATCGTCGATTTCTCACGCCAGCAATAGCCAAGTTCCGCTGGTCCTATTTCGCGAAGAGCCCGTCCCGCAATATCAGACCAATGTTTTCGCT
>JBAUGH010000523.1:0-1836 GCA_049679565.1 Acidobacteriaceae bacterium | reverse complement strand
CCTCCAGCGCATCGCCGTCTGCTACCTCGCCGCCAGCCTCATCTACCTCGCCGTCCGCCGCGCAAAGAAGCCCGCCATCCCCCTGCTGGCCATCCTCGCCGTCCTGCTCATCGGCTACTACATCCTCATGCGCTGGGTTCCCGTCCCCGGCTACGGCATGCCCGGCCGCGACGTCCCCTTCCTCGACAAGGACGGCAACATCGTCGCCGTCCTCGACCGCCATCTCCACTGGGGACGCCTGTGGGAGAAGACCCGCGATCCCGAAGGCCTGCTCAGCACCTTCCCCGCCATCGGCACCGCCATCCTCGGCCTGCTCACCGGCCTCTGGATCCGCACCCAGCGCACCCTCCAGCAGAAATGCCGCGGCATGTTCCTCGCCGGCCTCGTTCTCCTCGTCCTCGGCGAGCTCTGCAATCCCTTCTTCCCCATCAACAAAAAGCTCTGGACCAGCTCCTTCGTCCTCCTCATGGCCGGATGGTCGCTCGTCCTCTGGGCCGCGACTATGTACCTCACCGAAATTCGCGGCTGGCGCAAAGGCACCGGCTTCTTCCTCGTCTTCGGCATGAACGCCATCGCCAGCTACGCCATGTCCGACCTGCTGGCCGCGCCCCTCTGGGCCATCACCATGGCCCCGCATCAGTCCTTCGGCCTCTGGCTCTACCTGCACACCTTCGCCTACATCCATCCCCCCGGACTGGCCTCGCTCCTCTACTCAATCTGGTTCGTCCTGATGTGCTGGCTGCCCATGGCCGTCCTCTACCGGATGAAAATCTTCCTCAAGGTCTAGATCCGCCATGCAATCCGACCTCCTCCGCTTCAACGGCGCTGTCCAGCGGGATCCCGCCATCGACGCCTGGATGCACCAGCATCCAGTTCCTCTCGGCGACCTCGCCCGCGAGTGGTTCGAAGTCATGCGCAACTGCGGCGACGAAGTTCGCGAGCTCCTCCACGACGGCGCTCCCACCGCCTGCCTCGGCGACGCGCCCTTCGCCTATGTCAACGCCTTCACGTCCCACGTCAACGTGGGATTCTTCCACGGCGCCGCCCTGCCCGACCCCGCCCGCCTGCTCGAGGGCACAGGCAAGCACATGCGCCACGTGAAATTAAGACCAGCGACTCCCACCAACGCCCCAGCCCTTCATCGCCTCATCGAGGCGGCCTGGTCCGATCTCAAAGCCCGCGTCGAACACGGCCAAATCCCATAACAACCAATGTCATAACAACAAATGTCATCCTGAGCGGAGCGCCGCCCCGGTCCTTCCCTGCGGAAAGTGCGCTCGCTCGGCGCGCAGTCGAATAGCCTGGCCTGAGCGAGCAGAGCGAGTCGAACGGCGACCCCCAGAAGCCCAGGCAATGTCCCCGGCCAGATTCTGCCCGGCGCGAGGGGTATCGGTCGCGAAGCGGCCGACCCAATCTCAAGCGTGAAATCGACGACCACCCGGGCCGCCGCGAAACTCCCGCAAACCCGATTAACCACCCCGAACGCAGACCACCGCGCCGCTTCGTGTCAGGGCACGACTTCAGTCGTGCCGAAAAAAGCGGGCCGAAGGCCCTTCCTTGCTGCCGCAGGCCCTTCAGGCAGATGGCTTGTGTTTCAGCCCTCACGAAAACGCGAAAGGAACGCTCCCCGTCTCCGCCCTCAGAATCTGTCAAGTCCCCCTCCCAAACTCCAAAGTAATGACCCCTCATAACAAGCCACTTACAAGCCATCTAACCCAAAGAAAGTTGGCAGTGTTTAACTCCAAACTTGGTATTCTATAGATATAGGGTAAAAAAAAGAAAAAGGCCGTCCGAACTGAGTCTCACCACCCTCCATGAGACTCAGTTTCGACGGCC
>JBAUGH010000522.1:0-4387 GCA_049679565.1 Acidobacteriaceae bacterium | reverse complement strand
TGTGCTCGGCATTGAGGCGCGCGGCTTCATCTTTGGACCGGCGCTTGCTTACCGCCTCAACGCTGGATTCGTGCCTGTTCGCAAGCCGCGCAAGCTGCCCGGACCCACCGCCCGGGTGACCTACGATCTCGAGTACGGCTCCGACACGCTCGAGATTCATGTCGACGCCATCGAGCCTGGCCAGCGTGTCGTGCTGGTCGATGATCTGCTCGCCACGGGCGGCACCATGGAAGCGACCATCAAGCTGGTGCAGCAGCTGGGCGGCGAAATTGCCGGCCTCGGCTTCGCCATCGAGCTGGATTTCCTCAAGGGCCGCGACCGTCTCTGCGACTACGACGTTTTCAGTCTGCTGCATTACAGCGAATAGGCCGGGCTGCACCGGAGTTTTTCCTTCTCTACCGCTCGATGAGCGCCGCCCCCTCTCCTGCTCGTATACTGCCCTTTGCTTTTCCGAGGAGGTCAGGAATGCGACGGCGTGATTTCTGCAAATTGATGGCGGCGGCAGCTGCTGCGACCGCAGTTCCGAACTCGGCGAACGTCTCCGCGGAGGCGGCAGCGCAGGATTTGCCACCGGAAACCCTGGCGCCCGGCGCCTCCGCCTTCAATCAGTACACGCAGGACTACGCGAAGTTCTGCGCCACGCCCGCCGAGCAACGCGTCTTTTACGCTCTCGAAGGCGGCAGGATCGTGAGCGAAAAGCTCGACGGGAGTACCTGGAAACCCACGGCATGGGGCGATCCGCCGGCTCTGCCCATCCCCGAAGGCTCGTGGGACGGCGTACCCATGGTCGCGCCCATCCCCGGCCTTGCGGGCGGAGGTCCGTACAAGCCGACGTGGGATTCGCTGATGCAGTACGAGGCGCCCGAATGGTATCGCGACGCCAAGTTCGGCATCTGGGCGCACTGGAGCCCGCAGTGCGTGCCCGAGGCCGGCGACTGGTACGCCCGCAAAATGTACATCGAGGGCGACGAGGATTATCGCTATCAGCTCGACCATTACGGTCCGCAATCGCGGTTCGGCTATAAAGACCTTTGCGCGCAGTGGACGCTGCTGAACTGGCAGCCGGACGAGCTGATCGCGCGCTACAAAAAGGCCGGGGCCAGGCTCTTTGTCACCCTGGCGAACCATCACGACGGTTTCGACACCTGGGGCTCGAAGCATCAGCCGTGGAATGCGGTGAATCTCGGCCCACATCGCGACGTGGTCGGCACCTGGGCTAAAGCTGCGCGCGCCCAGGGGCTGCGCCTCGGCGTCACCGTGCATCAGGCGCGCAACTGGTGGTGGTTTCAGCCCTCCCACGGCGCTGACGCCTCCGGCGCGCAGGCCGGCCTTCCCTACGATGGCCGGATGACGATGGCCGAGGGCAAGGACCAGTGGTGGCAGGGCTACGATCCGCAGCGGCTCTACGCCCCCAGGCATCCGTTCAACGCGCTGCCCGATGTCTCTTTCGTAAAGAATTTCTACGACCGGACGCGCGATCTTGTCGAACAGCACGACCCCGACTTGCTTTATTTCGACAACCCGCGTTTCCCGCTCGGCTGGGGAGGCATGAACATCGGCGCTTTCTACTACAATCACAACCTCCAGACCCACGGCGGCAGGCAAGAGGGCGTCATCACCATCAAGGAAGTGCCGCAGCAGTGGCTCAAGACTGTGGTCGCAGACGTCGAACGAGGCATCACCAGCCAGATCATGCATTACCCGTGGCAGTCGGAAACCTGCATCGGCGACTGGCACTACAACCGCGCGCTCTACAACAAGCCCGGCGAATACGGCGGCTATCTTCCGCCGCGCGACGTCATCCACTGGATGATCGACACCGTGGCGAAGAACGGAACGTTCATCCTCAACATCCCCGGCAAGCCCGACGGCACGATCGACAGCAAGGAGATCGCGGTGCTCGACGGCATCACCGCCTGGATGCAGATCAATGGCGAAGCCATCTACGAGACGCGTCCCTGGAAGGTCTTCGGCGAAGGCCCGAACATGATCAAAGCCGGTTCTTTCCAGGGCAACAGCATCGCCAAGCTCGGCGAAAAAGACATCCGCTTCACAGGCAGCAAGGACGGGAAGACCCTCTACGCTATCGCCCTCGGCTGGCCCACGGGCGAGTTCGTCGTCCAGTCCCTCGGCACGGCCGGCTCCGCTCAGCCGGGGAAGATCGAGCGCGTGGAACTCCTTGGCACCGGCGAAAAGCTGCGCTGGAAGCAGACGTCGGACGGCCTGCGAGTCACGCTGCCCGCGGCCTATAAGCCGCCGGTCGACTTTGCCGCTGCGCTCAAGGTTTCCCTGGCCTGAACGGGCGATCGAGGAGAACAACCATGGTTCAGGGCACCGTTGATCGGTACAAAGAACTTGAGCGGCAGCTTTACGAGCAATTCCCTCAGGCGCGGAAAGACGCCGAAGCCTTGGCTGCTGGAATCGCAAATCCAGACACGGCGGACGCGGACGCGATCTGGGAACACACTTGGAATAAGCCGCTTTACGCCAACACGAGGGTTGATACGGGTGACGCTTGGATCCGAAAGCTCAAACCTCATATGCCTGGCGCTTGGCGGCAGTGGGGATTAGGCGATTCATTTCTCCTCGAGCGCCCGGGGAAGGGAAGCAAGAATGAAGCCTTTAAGGCACAGAATTCATTTACCGCGCAGGTTCGCAAGGAAACTGGAATCGCCATGTATCGCCTTTTCGCAATACAGGGCGCTGCCGGCGCTCTGCGCGAGAGGCGGAAACGCAGCAACACACCTTATGCGGACTTGATTAATATCGATCCGGCCGAGATGGTGCCGTTGGTGCAGAAGGAGATGGGGTTTGGCTGGGGCTGCATTACCGTCCTTCATTTCCTTACCGACCTGGGGTTGGCCTGCAAACCAGACCTGAACCTTATGCGCACGCTGCGGCACCTTGGGATGTGGAATGGCCGCGGTACGCCGACATGCGAGGAATGCATCGAGATTAACCGTCGCGTTCGAATGCTGCTTGAGCGACTCGACGGCTCCGTCACTCCGGCACGCCTACGCTACCTTGACAAGATCCTGATGGAGATTTCCCGTTACGGCCTTATAGGGCACGACGACGAATCCGCACCATACTGCGGCCGCCCGTAATCTACTGTTCTCAAGCTGCTTCCCTCGATTTTTGACCTCACCAAATAATCTCTCTTCCGATTCTTCTTGACTCAATCGCAATTTGCGATATGATAATTGCGATTTGCAATCAATCCCATGAAACTCGGCGAAAAAATCAGATACCTGAGGCAGACGGAGGGAGAACTGCGCGGATTCCAGCGCGCCATCACCCAGCAGGAACTCGTCCGCCTTCTCCGCCAGGAAACCGGCGCGGCTTTGAGCCAGAGCTACCTCTCGCAGATCGAAAGCGGCGCCCGCCCGCACATGACCAACACCACGCGCCAGGTGCTGGCGAAGTTCTTCAAAGTTCATCCTGGTTACCTGGTGGACGATCCCGAGGGCTACCACGCCGAACTGCAAAGCGATGCCCGCGCCCTCGAAGACAAGCTCGATCTCTGGCTGATCAGCGGTGCGGAGCGCTTTCGCCGCGATCCCGAGCTCCGCCACGCACTGCTTGCTCTCTCCCGGCACGACAACTCGCGCCGCTGTTTTCTTCTGCTCCACTCCATTCTCGACACGCCCGGCCTTGCTGGCCGCCTCTTCGATGTGCTGCGTTCCCCCGAGAACCACTACGGCGGATCGCAGCCGCGCAGAGAAGCCGCCGGTAGCGAAGAAGTTCGACCAGGCCGCCGCAGGAAAGTCACGCCATGATCACTTTCTACCTGATCTGCTTTACCCTCGGGCTCTCCCTCACCATTCTTTCGGCGCTGGGAGCCTTCACGCATCTGCATGTCGGCCACGCGCACCTGCATCTCCACCCGGGCCACAACGTGTCGCATACTCATCTGCCCGGCACACACGGCGCCGCAGCCCGCACCGGTGTGAGCCCGGTCAACGGATTCACGCTCGCCGCATTCCTCTGCTGGTTCGGCGGCTGCGGTTATTTGCTGGCGCGAAGCCACGACTTCGGCATGTGGATCGTGCTCTCGCTGGCGACCATTACCGGCATCGCCGGCGGCGCGCTGCTCTTCTGGTTCCTGGTACGGGTGCTCCTGCCGCACGAGCATGAGCTCACCGCGGCGGACACGGATATCAACGGCATCCTCGGCCTCGTCACCGGAACGATCCGCGAGGACGGCACCGGCGAAATTCAGTTCTCGCAGAACGGCGCTCGCCGTTTTGCTCCCGCGCGCAGCGATGCAGGCGTAGCGCTTCCGCGCGGCACAGAAGTCGTGGTCATGCGCTACGAACAAGGCATCGCGTACGTGATTCCCTGGAGTGAACTCTCAGGAGAGTCGAACGCCCATCCCGTGGAGGGC
>JBAUGH010000521.1:0-3850 GCA_049679565.1 Acidobacteriaceae bacterium | reverse complement strand
AGCCGATCTGGCCAGAGTAGACAACATCGACGGTGACCAGCGAGCCGGCTGCAAAGCCGGCGGCGTCGGCGGCAGCCATGGCGAGGAAGGTGGCGGTCGATCCGGCAGTGAGATTGACGGCGGGCACGCCTTTGGCGCCGGAGGCGTTGGGTGCGGCGCCGGTGGCGGGCGCGAGGAGGTTCATGTGCTGCGATCCGGCGGCCAGCGCCATGGAGAGCTTACTCCACGCCTTGAAGCGGAAGGAGACGGTGGCATCCACGGTTTCGCGGACCTGGAATTGGGTGATGCCGGGGCTGCCGGTGACCAGGTCGCCGAACCTGCTGGCGGACCTGCGGGTGAAGTTCTCGATCCAGCCGAGGCTGATCCAGGGCGCAGGAGGGCTATCGACGGAGAAGCGGCCGTTCCGGGAAGGATCGAAGAGAGTGGGCTGCTTCTGCGCGCGGTTGACGGGCGCAAAGTAGGCGCGGACGCTGCGTCCGACGGGCGGCAGCGCGGGCAAAAGGGCGGTGGTGCTCATTGCTCCCCCTGTTCCTGAAAGGCGAAGACGGTGACTTTGGCGGTTCGGCAGAGGCGGTCGCGGAGGGTGATGACGGGGCCGAAGTCGGGCTCGGACCAGAAGACCATGGTGTCCATGGCGACGGCCGGGTTCTGGGTGTAGTTGACCTTTTGTGCCGAGTACGGATACAGAAGTTTGAGCACCTCGTAATCCATTTCTTCGAGGGCGCGGCCGCGATCGAGGCCGGCGTTGGTCCGGGTGCCGGCGGTCGAGTACTGGATCTCGCAGGTCAGCTGCGCGAGGATGGCGGGCATCTGCAGATCGGCGGCCAGGCTGGTCCAGGCGAGGGCAAAGGCATCGAGCGGGAGCTGGGCCATGGGCGGCTCAGCATCCTGGACGAAGATGCCGGGACGGGAGACGGAGCGCAGGGTAAGGGTCCGGGCAGGATTCAGGGTTGCCAGGCGGCTGCGCAGGATGATGTAGAACGTGTCTTTGGCGTTTTGCATAAGTCACACTCACAGTTACAGTTGTTGTGGGCCGGCGGATTCCCGTAACAGCAGCCGATACAAATAGGCTTCGCCCTGGGATTCCGAGGCGGATACGGCCTCGATGAGGAACAGCTGGCCGGCGATGACCACCCCGGCGGCCATGGAAAAGAGCGCCTCGCCGCAGGCAAGGCTGAGCTGCGCCACCTGCGCCTGAACGGCGTCGGCGGAGACCAGCAGCTCGTATTTCGGGAGCTGGCCTTCCTGCAGGGGCACGCGGGATTTGCGAAAGACGACGGGCGCAAGAGGCAGGGAGAGAAAGCCCGGAGCGTTGAGGCCGAGCTGGGCGGCGTTGCTGCTGTCGCCGGGGGTGGGAGGCATTTGCAGGCAGGCCGCGGTTCCGCCGCCGGCGCGCAGCAGGGACGAGGCGACGCGACGGGCCATGCCGGAAGGAAGCTGGGTGCTGAGATCGGCCATGGCTCAGCCCATCCTGACGGAGACCCAGGGCTTGAGCAGCGCCTGGACGGTGGGATCGACGAGCGAAGCGGAGAAGTACTGCAGCTGGAGGGTGTCGATTTTGGAGGCTTTGACGTTGAGGCCGGGGGTGGCCTGGGCGTTCTTCACGATCTGCGCACAGGCGGCTTTGACGGCGCCGGGCAGAGTGGCGAGGCCGGCGGTGTAGGTGACTGCGACTTCGTTGTAGGGGAGGCCGAGGATGCTGCGGGGGAAGATGAGCTCGCCGGTATCGGGGACGAAGTCGATGGTGGAGGGATCGAGGGTGGTCCATGCGCCGGGCAGGGAGAAGGCCCAGAGGATTTCTTCCTGGACCGGGTAGACCATTTCGCCGCGGCGGGGCCGGGCGTAGCGAGCCCGGATGGACACGAAGGGCAGCGTGGCGGGCGCGACGGCGGCCAGCGGCAGATGGCTGAGGCGCGCGGTTTGCGAGCCGTCCACGATGCGCAGGCGCTCGGTGTACTGGATGGGGTTGAGGCTGTCGCGGCGGCAGTGGCTGTCGATGAGGGACGAGGCAGCGGTGATCCAGGCGTCGGAGACGTCGGAAGACAGCCCATACGACTCGTAGTCGGTGGGCTCGAGATAGCAAGCCATAGAAACTCCTTGGGAGCAGCAGTTAAGAGGCGGTAGCCGGTAGCCAAGAGCTAAAGCTGGTAGTCAGCGGCTTTCCCCTGCGAGCGCTGGTTGGCGCTCGCAGGAGAGAAGCGGACGTGCCCGTGCCGATTAGCGGTCGACGAGCACCTGGTAGTGGGCGTAGTTCGCGCCCTTGACCACCGGGGCGCCGAACTTGACCACCACGTGCTGGGAGGCCAGCGACCCGGGAACGCCGAGCTGGAAGACGCGCGGGTTGGGATCGCTGAGCCAGTGGTACTCGATCAGGTCCTCGGTGACGATGTACGCCGGCAGGACCGCGTTGCCGCTGCCCGGGACGCCGGTGTAGGCCAGCGACCACTCGGGGATGAGGGGCAGCTCGCCGGCCTGGGTGGTGAGCATCTTGACCGTGAAGCCGGCGGCGATCTCCTTCGTGTTGAGGACCACGTTGAACTCCGACTTCATCTCGCGGTCGATCAGGTCGAGGAGGACGGGGTTGGCGTAGATGGCGGTGGGCCGCACCGCGTAGCTGGTGTTGGCCACCATCTGCGCGATGGTCGACTTGAGGCCGTCGGTGATGCAGGCGGTGGTGCCGATGGTGGTGGTGTTGCCGCCGGCAGCGATCTGCGTGGCCGCGCCGAAGTACTGCATGGTGGTGGGCGTGGTCAGCGAAGTGTCGTTGCCGTTCCACAGCGCCACATCATGGGCGAGCATGACGCCTTCGATGGTGTCCACCAGGTCCTTGGCCTGCAGATAGGCGAACTGCTTCTGCTGCGAGCCCAGTTCCATGTCGAACAGGTTGTAGTTAAGCTGCGCGACGATGGCCTTGAGGGGGACGCTGCGCTCGATGCGAGTGGGCGTCACGACCGGGGGCACGATGTTGCGCGGATCGACAAAGCCGGCGGTGGAGGGATTGGGAATCGCGGTCTGCTCGAAGTAGCGCGACGGGTGCCCGGTGGCCGGGACCTGCTTAATGCGCTGGCCGAACATGTTGCGGCGGCGGACGATGTCGACGATCTCGGTCTGGTAGAGCGGGACTTCGATCGCGCCGGGGCCGATGTAGTCGGCGGCAGAGTGGATATCGAGGAAATTGGCAGTCATAGATTCCTTTCGGTTGAAGCGAGTTAAAAGAGCTGTCAGCTAAAAAGGCGGTTAGCGGCAAAAGCGGTCAGCCAGGAAACGGTCAGCCAAAATAAAACGGCCAGCGGAGGTTGCCGCTGACCGTCTCTGACTCACCGGAGTTTTGACTGACCGGTCTTTTGCCGCCGGATTTTGCTGCCCGGAGATTTGCTTTGTTTAGCCGAGCACCCCCGCGCGCAGCAGCTGGGCTTTGACCGCGATGCGCTGTTCGAGGCTCAGGCCGTCGAGGGCGGCATCGAGCGCGCCGGCTTCGAGGGACTCGAGCGACGAGATTCCCTGCTTGGCCAGGAACTGCGCGGTGGAGGCGGGGATGGTTTTGCGCGCGGACGGCTGCTGCATTCCGCGCTGCGCTTCGGAGCGGGTTTCGGGCTGGGCCTCGATTTGGGCGCGCAGCTCGGCAATCTGCTGTTCGGCCGCTTCGAGCTTTTTCGCGAGCTCCTGCTCACGGCTGGTTTCGACGGCGGCGACGATCTTCCGCAGTTCGCCGCTGCGCTCGGATTCGCGCTCTTCGAGCAGCGCGGCGGCGCGCTCGAGGGCGGCGGTCGCGGCTTCCAGCCGTGCTTCCATATTGGCGGTCATGCCTGTCGGGTCTTCCATAGTTGTTCCTTTCCTGACGGTTTTATTG
>JBAUGH010000520.1:0-5062 GCA_049679565.1 Acidobacteriaceae bacterium | reverse complement strand
CCCTCTGCATTGCTCCATGGTCCGCGAACTCGGCCGATACCGCGCCGCCACACCTTAATCCGGAATCCAGCCCCGTTCCGCTGAGGCGCAAACGCACGCACCCGAAAGGCATCTCAACCGCTCAGGGTCCCCTGCCGATAGGGTCTGCGAAGGGACAATTTTGCTGGAGACAGACTGCCAACGATATAAATAACTCAAAATAATGGCCTTAATCGATCATCGGATACAACAGGACAGCCCATGAGACTTTTTCATGTCTGATGAATCCAATGGTTAATTATCTGATATAAGGACACTCATGGCTAGCGATTTCATCAGCGTCATTCAGCCCGGCGACCCTAAACTGCGCGAGGGCGGCAACGATCGGGTTCTTCCCATCCTCCCCGTCCGCGATACCGTGCTGTTTCCCCATGCCGTGCTGCCTCTGACCGTGGGGCGCGAAAGCTCGATCCAGCTCATCAACTCCCTCGGAGAGGAAAAGAGCATCGTCGTGGTCGCCCAGCGCGACGCCCGCGTCGACACTCCCCAGCCCCAGGATCTCCACACCTTTGGCACCCTGGCGACCGTCCACAAAGTCGTCAAAATGCCCAACCAGAGCCTCTTCGTCTTTACCGAAGGGACCGAGCGCGTCCGCCTCGGCGAGTTCTCCAAAATCGAGCCCTTCATGATGGCCTCGGTCGACACCGTGCCCGAAGTTCCGGCCCCGAAGAACCCCGCCGTCGAAGCGCTGCAGCGCAACGTCGTCACCCAGTTCCAGCAGATTGTCACCGCCTCCCCAACCCTGTCGGACGAGCTCCAGACCATCGCCATGAATATCGATGAGCCCGGCCGGCTGGTCGACTTCATCGCCTCCTCCCTGCCCTTCCTCGCCACCGGCGACAAACAGGAGCTGCTCGAGACGCCCGACGTGACCGCGCGCATGGAGCGCATCAACAAGCACCTCGCCAAGGAGCTCGAAGTCCAGCAGCTGCGCAACAAAATCCAGTCCGAGGTGCAGGACCAGGTCCAGCAGTCGCAGCGCGACTACTACCTGCGCGAGCAGCTCAAGGCCATCCAGAAGGAACTCGGCGAGATGGACGAGGGCCAGAAGGATATCGAAGAGCTGCGCGAGAAGATCGAAGCCGCCGGCATGCCCGAGGAGACCAAAAAGGAAGCCCTCAAAGAGCTCAACCGGCTCTCCCGCATGTCGCCCATGGCCGCCGACTACTCCCTCACCCGCAACTACATCGAGTGGCTCGCCGTGCTGCCCTGGGCCAAATCCTCCGGCACCGCGGTCGACATCACCAGGGCGCGAGAAATTCTCGACGAGGATCACTACGACCTCAAGAAGGTCAAAGACCGCATCCTCGACTACCTCTCCGTGCGCCGCCTCAAAGCCGACATGAAGGGACCGATCCTGTGCTTTGTCGGGCCTCCCGGCGTGGGGAAGACTTCCCTCGGCCGCAGCGTGGCGCGCGCTCTTAACCGGGAGTTCCGCCGCATCTCCCTCGGCGGCATGCACGACGAGGCGGAGCTGCGCGGTCACCGCCGCACCTACATCGGCGCGCTCCCCGGCCAGATCATCCAGAACCTGCGCCGCGCCGGCGCCAACGACCCCGTCTTCATGCTCGATGAGGTCGATAAGCTGGGCCGCGACTTCCGCGGCGATCCCGCTTCCGCCCTGCTCGAGATCCTCGATCCGGAACAGAACAACACGTTCCGCGACAACTATCTCGATCAGCCCTTCGATCTCTCCCGGGTGCTCTTCATCTGCACCGCCAACGTGCTCGACACCGTGCCCGAGCCGCTCCGCGACCGCATGGAGATCATCGAGCTGCAGGGCTACACCGAAGAAGAGAAAAAGCACATCGCGTTCCGCTACCTCATCCCCCGCCAGATCAAAGAGAACGGGATTCAGCCGGATAACATCGAGTTCCCTGACGACTCCATCGGCTACATCGTGCGCCACTACACCCGCGAGGCCGGCGTACGCAAGCTGGAGCAGCAGATCGGTACGCTCTGCCGCAAGCAGGCGCGGCGCATCGCCGAAGGCGTGACCGGCAAACTCGTCGTCACCAAAGAAGTCATCCAGGAGTTCCTGGGCGGCATCAAGGTGCGCGTCGATACCGAGATCGCGGAACGGACCAAACGGGCCGGCGTGGCTGTCGGTCTCGCGTGGACGCCCGCCGGCGGCGACGTGCTCTTCATCGAAGCCAACCGCATGAAGGGGAAGGGCGGC
This sequence comes from Acidobacteriaceae bacterium, assembly GCA_049679565.1. Classification (GTDB taxonomy): domain Bacteria; phylum Acidobacteriota; class Terriglobia; order Terriglobales; family Acidobacteriaceae; genus Palsa-343. The sequence continues at coordinate 2,844 of JBAUGH010000520.1, read as the reverse complement.
TTCACCATGACCGGCCAGCTCGGCGAGGTCATGCAGGAATCCATGCAGGCCGCGCTCACCTGGGTACGCTCCAACGCCCACTCCCTCGGCCTCGACGAGGACGTCATGAAGGATACCGACCTGCACATCCACGTGCCGGCCGGCGCCATCCCCAAAGATGGGCCTTCGGCGGGCGTCACCATGGCCACGGCCCTGGTCTCGCTGCTGACCGATACGCCGGTGCATCCGCTAACCGCGATGACCGGCGAGATCACGCTGAGCGGCAATGTGCTGCCGGTCGGCGGCATAAAAGAGAAGTTCCTCGCCGCCAAGCGCGCCGGCGTCAAGCAGGTCATCCTGCCCGCCGAGAACCGGCTGAACGTGGAAGAGGACCTGATGCCCGAACAGATCGAGGGCGTCAGTATCCACTACGCCAGCCGCATCGAAGATGTGCTCGCCGTGGCGCTGCCCAGCTCCAGGGCCGAAGAGCGCCACGACGAAGCGGTCCGCGAAGAGGTGCTGCAGCACACCGCGTAACCGCAGCTGGTGCCGGTAGTGAATCAAAGCTCCCCGGGGACGGTTTCCTCGGGGGCTTTTCTTTTTCGGGTTGCGCCCGGGGCCCGAGCGCCGCACCTCGCCCCTTTCTCCCCCGCGCAACCAACCCCTCGCCGTCTCCGCTATACTTCTTCGCAACCCGATCATGAAGCGCCACGTCCTCATCTTCGGTCTCGTCGGCGGCCTGCTTATCGCCGCCCTCCAATACTCCGAATACCGCTTCGTTATCCTGTCGCACTCGGTCGAGCTTTACGGCGCGCTGGTCGCCGTCCTCTTCGCGGCATTCGGCATCTGGCTCGGCCTCCGCATCACCCGCCGTCGCGAAACCGTTCTGGAAACGATCCGGGAAACGGTCGTGGTCAGAGAAGTGCCTGTCGCCGCGGAAGCTCCCCCGCCCTTCGCTCCCGATACGGCCCGCCGCCAGACTCTCGGCATCACCGCACGCGAGCTGGAAATCCTCACCCTGGTCGCCCGCGGCTTGAGCAATCGCGAGATCGCCACCCAGCTATTCGTTTCCGAAAACACCGTCAAGACACACTGTGCCCGCGCCTTTGACAAGCTCGGAGCCGCCCGCCGCACCCAGGCCGTCCAGCGCGGCAAAGAAATGGGCCTCCTGCCGTGAGGCTGGGGTGCCCGAAGGGCGTCCGCCTGGACGGCCAGTCCTCACCAGAAAGCACGATTTTCGTGCCCCCTCCTCAAAAATCACCCTAAAGGATGACGACATCCGGACCCGATCCGTCCCATCGTGACTCCATCGTCTCTCCCATCAGGAGCCAGCCATGAAGAAAACCGTCCTCACCTTCGGCCTCATCTCCGGCCTCATGATCTCCGTCCTTATGGGCGGCAACCTTCTCCTCCGCAACAGGATCGGCCCCAGCCACAGCCTGCTCATCGGCTACACCACCATGGTGGCCTCGTTCCTGCTCATCTACTTCGGCATCCGCAGCTACCGCGACAATACCCTCGCCGGTCGAATCTCCTTCGGCCGCGCTTTCGCCTGCGGCATCCTGATCACCCTCATCACCACTGTCTGCTACGTTGCCATGTGGGAGGTCCTCTACTTCAACTTCATGCCCCACTTCATGGACAGCTACTTCGCCGCGCAGATTCACAGAATCCAGTCCTCCGGCCTGGACCCCGCCACCACCGCCGCGCGAGTCGCTGCCATCCGGCGCTCGCAGCAGCTCTACCAGAACCCCCTGGTCAACATGGCCTACACTTTTATGGAGCCCCTGCCCGTCGGCCTCATCCTCACTCTCCTTTCCGCTGCCGTCCTCCGCCGCAAAGCCCCGGTCGAGCCCAGCGGCGCTCCGGCAGCCTTGACCCCATAAATCCAACGGCCCCGACCTGAGGCCCGGCCTTCCGTCTTATAAACTGGCAAACGATTCTCCCAGGAGGTTCGATGGCTTCAATCACTGGCTTTGGCGGATTGTTTTTGCGCGCCGAGGATCCAAAATCTCTCTATCAGTGGTACGAGCGGCACCTCGGCCTCGCGAAGTCCGAGGGATCTTTCTCCTTCCCCGCCCCGACCCAACACCCTCACGTCGTCTTTGCCCTGTTCAAACAGGACAGCGCCTACTTCCCTCCCGCACAAAAAGCCATGATCAACCTCCAGGTGGACGACCTGGATGGCGTGCTGGACCGTCTGACCGACGAGGGCGTCGCCGTCGATCCAAAACGCGAAAGCTACGACTTCGGAAAATTCGGCTGGATCACCGATCCGGAAGGGAATCGCGTCGAGCTTTGGCAGCCTCTGGGAACAAAATGATGCCCGGTCCGCCCTCCCGAAAAATGTCAGGAAGCAGCGCCTGACGCCGCCCGACGATAATCTTCAGCTTTTGCGCATCGCGCCTGCTCTTCGCCGCACACAGCGGGCCCATCACCCCTTCTGCTGCGCGAAAATCTCCCGCAGGGCGTCTCCGGCGGCGGTCAGGTTGGCCAGATACATCTCCACATACTCGCGGGAGAGGATGACGCCGTCGGCCCCCGCGTCAAACGCCGCATGCAGCGATGCGCGGATATCTTCCGGAGTCGTTTGTTTGTCGCCCGCCTTCTTATCGTTGCCCAGAACCGGGACGTTGATGTCGATGCCGGGATAGATCTGGACTTCCCCCGCGCATTGGTTGAGAGCGCGCCTGGTTTCTTCGGCGACATAACTGGGCGGCAGGCCGGCGGCGGTGAGCTGGTCGAAGGGCGCAGCCTGATAGCCCATCATGTCGTAGAAGAAGGGCGTGAACTGCTCCGGCGTAGCGTCGTGAAAAACCGTCTTGGTTAAGTGGCGGAGATAGGCGGCCAGGCGCGGCCCTCCGG
>JBAUGH010000519.1:0-4976 GCA_049679565.1 Acidobacteriaceae bacterium | reverse complement strand
GTCGATCACTTTCACACCTGCTTCGTGCTCAAGGCGCTGGCCAAGATCGAGAAACTGACGGGAAACCCGGCCTGCACCGCGGCCATCGAGCGCGGTGTGCAGTATTACCTCGGCAATCTGTTTACCGAGGACCTGCAGCCCAAACCGTTTTCACGCCGGCCGCGCATGACCGTCTACCAGCATGAGCTGTACGACATGGCGGAATGCATCAATTTGGCTGTACTGCTGCGGGGCCGCTTTCCGCAACTCGACCGGATCCTGCTGAGCCTGGTTGATCGGGAGGAATGGCAGAAAAGGGATGGGTCCTTCCGGGCGCGCCGGCTATTGCTGGGCTGGGATAACACGCCGATGCATCGCTGGGCCCAGTCGCAGATGTTCCGAAGTCTGTGCTTCCTGCTCGCACAGGAGAGACTGGGAAGCCATTTTGAAGTCGTGAGCCAGGAGATCGCCCACTAATGTGCGGAATCTGCGGACAATATAACTTCGGCGACGGGGCGCCGGTGGCACGCCGCGATCTGGAAAAGATGGCGGCGAGCATTATCCATCGCGGACCTGATGACGAAGGCTATTACGTCGAAGGCCCTATGGGACTGGGCTTTCGGCGACTTTCGATCATCGACCTTGCCCTCGGTCATCAGCCAATGTCGAATGAGGAAGCCTCCGTCTGGGTGGTGTTCAACGGAGAGATTTACAACTTCCCCGAGTTGCGAAGCGAGTTGGAGGGGTACGGATACACCTTCCATACATCGTGCGACACCGAAGTGATTGTGCACGGCTACCATCACTGGGGGGATGAGGTTTTCGAGCACCTGAACGGAATGTTCGGGCTGGCGATCTGGGACGTGCGCCGCCGTCGTCTGGTGCTCGCGCGGGATCGCTACGGCATCAAGCTGATCTATTACCGAATTCGCGGAGGTCGGCTGCAGTTCGGGTCGGAGATTCGCGCAGTGGTGGCGGCCGGCAATGAGAAGCCCAGAGTCGATCCGGCTTCGCTGAACCTCTTTCTGCGTTACCGGTACACGCCCTCTCCTTACACAATCTTTGAGGGTATTCGCAAGCTGGCGCCGGGCACGCTGCTGGTTTGCGAGAACGGAACGTGCACCCGTCGCCGCTGGGACCGCTATGAACCACAACCGTTTTCGCCCAGAAAATCGGATGCGGAAGCGCAGGAAGAGCTGCTGGATCTTTACCAGCAGGCCGTCAAACGGCATCTGCTGAGCGATGTTCCGCTGGGGTTGCTGCTGAGCGGCGGTGTCGACTCCTCGCTTCTGTTGGCGCTGATGAATCAAAACGGGGAGGCATGGCGGACTTATACGGTTGGGTATGGCTCGGGTTTTGCCGATGATGAGCTGGAGGATGCTGCCCGAACCGCCGGGCAATTTTCGGCAAGGCACACCGGGGTAAGGCTCGACAGGGGAGCTTTCGAGGACGCTCTTCCGAAGATTGTTGCTTGCCTGGAGGAACCGATCGCATCGTCCTCCATCGTTCCTATGTATTTCGTTTGCCAGCGCGCAAGGCAGGACGTAAAGGTTGCGCTGATGGGTCAGGGTCCGGATGAGCTGTTCGGAGGATATCGGCGTCACCTGGGAGTACGGTATGGCGCATGGTGGGCAGCTTTGCCTTCCTGGCTGCGCGGCACGATATCGGCAGGAATTCGGGCGCTTCCCAGGAACGAGACTCTGAAGAGGGGTGTGTATTCGCTGGATATCCCGGATCGGCTGAAGCGCTATCAGAACGTCTTGTCGCTGATGCCGGGCGGCCGGATCGATGGCCTCTTTCAGGAGGGCATCCTCGACAGGAACTCCGGCGATCGCATTCTGAGCTGCTGGGAAGATCTGGCGCCTTTGATGGGCGGGACCGACGAACTGGGTGGGTTCCAGTTTCTGGAGGTGCGCTCCACGCTTCCCGATGAGCTGTTGATGTACGCGGACAAGCTCTCGATGGCGCACAGCCTGGAAGTGAGGGTGCCTTATCTGGACCGCACGATCGTGGAATATGTGGAGCGCCTGCCGGCTGACTTCAAGGTACGGCACGGCTCCCGGAAGTGGCTCCATCGCAAAGTTTGTCAGGCTCTGCTGCCGCCGGAGATCCTCAGACGGAAGAAGCGGGGGTTTGCGGTCAACGTTGTGGATGACTGGTTTCGTGACGCGATGGGGAACCGTATGGAAGAAATCCTGCTCGATCCGGTGTCCGGTATTCACGAATACATCCGTCCAGAGGCGGTGCGAGCCATGTTGCATGAGCATCAGGCAGGCCAGAGCGACAACCATAAGGTCCTGTTCAGTCTGATCGTTTTTGAACACTGGATGAGGATCAACGGGGATGTTCCGGTTGCCGCTGTGTGAGACGAGGCCATCCGACAAGCAGCTTCACCAACATGCGAATCGCAGGCAGCGGTCTGCGGGCAGCGAACGGAGAGAACAGTCTTTGAGTCAGGAATCAGGACGGGATTTATCGAGTTGCGTGCACACCCTGCCCGCGTCGGCTTCATTTTCCGGCAGGGGGTTCATTGGGTATGCCTTCGGGCCGTTCCGGAACAAAAACATCGAAGTTCTGTATGTCGAATCGGAAAAAGGTCACGACACGTTCTTTGTCAGCAGGAAACTGACGCGCTTCTACTACATTTTATCGGGCGAGGGCTCCTTCGCGATGAACGGCGGGCGCTATCCGGTAAGCTCCGGGATGCTGGTCGAGGTTCCACCAAAAGTGGAATATACCTATTCCGGAAAGATGAGCATGATAGCTGTGGGTACACCGCGCTGGATGCGGGGCAACGAACGAACGACGCGATGGAACCCGGATGTCACAGGTCACGATATGAGTGTTGATGCGACAGCAAAGCCGTGGTTGACCCGGCTGTTACGGATGCGGATTGCGGGTAAATCGCCGGTGGGCGCTTTTCTGCGCCTGAATCAGGCGATGTGGAATGCTCTTCCCGCGTCTGTTACCGGGTGGGGGCCAGTTCGTGGCTATGGCCAATGGCTGAACTCGCTCGCGCGCATCCAGATCGGCAGAGCGCAGGCCCTGAGCACCTATTTTTTACGCAACCGAGCCGAGCTGGAGTTGATTGGCCGGTTCGTCGGCAGTTGGCCGAGGAACAGCGTTGTGAGGATCGCGGTTCTGGGGTGCAGCACAGGGGCGGAGGCATATTCGGTGGCCTGGACGATCCGTTCGGCACGGCCGGATCTGAAGCTGGTCATGCATGCCGTCGACATCTCAAAACAGGCAGTTGAATTCGCCGAGCGCGGAATTTACTCCAGCGACCGGTCGCAGCTCGTCGATACCTCGATCTTATCGGCGATGACCGGGGCGGAAATTGAACAGGTCTTCGAACCGGAGGGAAATGCGCTGAGAGTCAGGGACCGGGTGCGCGAAGGAATTCAGTGGCGGACGGGCGACGCGGGCGATCCGAATCTGATTGCAAACCTGGGACCCCAGGACATGGTCGTGGCAAATAACTTTCTTTGCCATATGGACGACGCCGAAGCGGAACGTTGCCTCCGCCTCATCGGCTCCCTGGTGAGTCCGGGTGGATTCCTGTTCGTGTCCGGAATTGTAATGGATGTACGCACTAAGATCGCGCTCGATCTGGGCTGGGAGCCGGTTCAGGAGCTTCTTGAGGAAATACACGAGGGCGACCGCAGACTGGGCGCTCGCTGGCCATGCCACTACGCAGCGCCAGAACCGCTGAACAAGAAGCGGCGCGACTGGAAGCTGCGCTATGCAGCGGCTTATCGGGTACGACCGGCGGCCGCAGACGTCCCCAACCGCGGGGAGGACGAAGCTGCCGCTGCTGAAAAAATGGTTGGCGCCGACGCGAGCCGTTCCTGATGCCCACTCAATCGCCGATCGCTCCGCTTGCCGCAATCCCGGAAACTCAGCCTGGCGGAGAACCGCCCCGGGGGGGCAGTGTGCGTGTGGAGGGGCCTTCGAGGAAACAGGATGGGTTCGCGCCGCGAAGGGGAAAGGGCCGGCCGCCGCGGATCGCGATCTTTGGCGCCTTCGGTTCCGGTAACCTCGGCAATGAGTGCACGCTGTACGCTCTGTTGCAGAACCTCAGACAAGCCCTGCCGAGCAGCTCCTTTTGCTGTGTTTGCTCCGGTCCCAAGGAAGCGGCGTCGAGCTACGGTATCCCGGCACTTCCGATTCGCTACGGACGACTGCCGGGAGGGCGAAGCAGGCTGCTGCGCGCAGCGGCGAAACTGGTTCTTGCGTTTCCGGTCGAGTGTTATCGCTGGTACAGGGTATTTCGCGCAGTCCGCGGCAAGGACCTCCTTATCATGACCGGCACCGGGATGCTGTCCGATGTCGGAATCGTACCGATGGGGCTGCATTACGACATCCTGCGCTGGTCCCTCGCCGCAAGGCTCTCGGGATGCAAGTTGCTTTATGTCAGCGTCGGGGTGGGACCCATCCGCCACCCTCTGAGCCGCTGGTTCGTGAAGGTGTCGCTTTCTCTTGCCACGTTCCGTTCCTACCGGGATGACTTCTCCCGGGACTACGCGCAGGCGATGCGCGTCAGGCGCGATCAGGGCAACGTGTATCCCGATCTCGCATTTAGTCTTCCCCGGTCACTGCTGTCAGGAGGCAGCGGCGATCTCCACTCCGGCAAGGTCATCGGTCTTGGAGTGATCACCAACAGCCGAAGGCGGGCGACGGCGTCCAACGATGACACACTCTATCAGGAATACATGGGAAAGCTGGCCACGCTGGCGGCCTGGCTCCTGCAACAGAACTACACGGTGCGGCTGCTGATCGGCGATGTGGTATATGACGGGCGCGCGCGGAGGGATTTGCTGGCGACGCTGGAACGGATGGGGGTGACGTATCCCCCATCGCAGCTGCAGGATGAGCCGGCACGCTCATTCGAAGAACTGCTGGGCCAGCTGGCATCGACGGATGTTGTAATCGCAAGCCGCTTCCACAACGTTCTTCTTTCTCTGGCTGTAAACAAGCCGGTCATCGCGATCTCATTC
>JBAUGH010000518.1:0-2384 GCA_049679565.1 Acidobacteriaceae bacterium | reverse complement strand
GAACCACAGCGCGATGCCGGTGATCGCCATGACCATCGTGCCCCAGACCAGCGCCCAGTATTCGGCTTTCTCGGCGTAGTTGAAGCGGGCGTAGCGCGGCGCCTGGTCGCGGCGGCCGAGATTGTATTCGACCGTGGCGACGGCGTCTTTCACATCGCGCAGGCCCGGAACCATGTCCGTGAACCAGACCCGGCCGCGCCTCTTCATCAGCACGTAGACTGCGTGGTACATGCAGGTGCCGATCAGCGCGACGCCGGTGATGCGGTGCACCCATCCACGCACCGGAATGCCGTGCTCCCAGCGGACCATGGGCGCGGCCCAGAACGACTGCGGGTACTTGAGCGCGAAGCCGGTGATAACCAGCACGGCGAAGCTCAGCCCCAGTGCCACATGCTGCCAGCGCTCGTTGAGCGTGAGGCGCAGTTGCCCCGGATGCTGCCGGTAAACGGCCAGCGCTGCTTTGGCCTTGCGCCGCCAGTCGATCAGGTTGTGAAGGAACATGAGCCCCAGGGTGACGGGGATCACGATGAGGTAAAAGAGTTTGACGAAGGAGAGGACCTTGCCGCCGGGCGTCTGGTTGGACATCGCGTGCACCGGACCGATGGCAAACCGCTGGCCCGCGTCGGTGTGGCACTGGCCGCAGGTCTTGCTGAGATTCGCGCGGTTGACAGTGGAGCGCGGGTCGCTCGAGGGATAAATGTTGTGCACGCCATGGCAGCTGGCGCAGTTGGCCACGGTCTGCTGCCCTTCATGCGCCGCGAGACCGTGATAGCTGCTCTCGTAGGTGGGAACCCGATCCGCAGGCACGTTGAATCCCGCCATCAGCTGGGTGTCGTTGTGGCAGCGCGAGCAGGCTTCCTGGGAGACGTTGGCCATATACACGGACGAGCCAGGATCCCCGGGCGCGAGGATGCGATGCTCGCTGTGGCAGTCGGTGCAGGTAGCGGCCTGCAGTACCCCCTTGGCGACCGCCTGGCCGTGAATGCTCTGCGCATAGGTGTCGTACACCCCTGTATGGCAATGTCCGCAGGTGGCGGCCACATTTTGCTTCCAGATCTTCGAATGCGGATCGGAGGGGGACAGGATGTCGTGGGTGCCGTGGCAGTCGTTGCAGCTGGCGGCGTTGTTGTTCCCTGCGAGGATCGCGCGGCCGTGCACGCTTTGCCGGTAAGCCTCCACCGGCCGCACTTCAGCGAACATATACTTCGCAGCCAGCTGCGGGTTGGAGTGGCAGGAACCGCAGGTGTCCGGCAGGTTTTTTTTGTTCACCGGCGACTTCGGATCGCTGCCCGGCAAAGCTGCGTGCGCGGAGCCATGGCAGCTCTGGCACGTGGGCACATCCGCGTTGCCGCGAGCCCGCGCGCGGCCGTGCACGCTGGCAGCGTATTGGCGCACCTCTTCGCTGTGGCAGGTCGCGCAGAACTGCGTGCCGGAAACTTCCCTGGCAACATTGCCGGTGCCATGGCAGGTGATGCAGGTTTGGGTGTCGTTGGGATCGCCGAGCGCGGCGTGCGCGCCGCCGACCATCTCTTTGGCGGCATCGGCGTGACAGGTGACGCAGGAAGCGGCCGCGGTCTTTGCGTTGTGGCTCTGTGCGGCGGCGCCGGCATGGCAGTCGAGGCAGCCCATCCCGGCATGCGCGCCCTTCATGTGGGTCGCGGCATTGACGGTGATGCTTTTGCCCTGGGAATTCTTCAGGCCGGTGGAGCTTCCGTGGCAAACCAGGCAGTCGGAGGCCTGCTGGGCGCGCGCTGCCGAAACGAACATTGCCGTCAGAAAGAACAGGACCAGAATCAGGGCGGCAATCCGAATGTCACGGAGTGGGTGAATGGCAGGACGACGTTCCGCGGGTAATTCTTCCGTGCTGGTCCCGATCACTTCTACGTCCCCGGTTCCGGCCGAAAGTTGCTGGGATCTCCCCGCCGGAATCTCCGGATCCGAGCCCGTACCGCGCTCCTGGTCCGGCACTGCGCGACGCTACCCGGGCCGGCGCAGAGGAATTTCTGCCGGCCGTCGTTGCGGCCGCTGCCTTGCCCGGGACCTCGCCGCTGGCTACTTCTGCAGAGTGCGGATGTAGGTGACCACGTCCTGGATCTGGGCGTCGGTCAGCTTGCCGGCGTAACCCTGCATCTTGCCGACTCCACTTTTGGTCTGTTTGAAGAGATCGGCATCGGTCGCCTTGATATCCTCGGGGGATTTCAGCGAGCGCAGTTTCATGCTCTTGCCGACCGGGGTGTTGCCGGTTCCATCGGGGCCGTGACACATCGCGCACTTCGCTTTGTACGTGGCCTCACCCGTCTGCTGACCGATGGCAGGAATCGCCAGGGAAAGACTCAGCAGACCAAGAACTGCAAGGGTGCCATTCCGTTTCACGTTCTGCTCCT
>JBAUGH010000517.1:0-5924 GCA_049679565.1 Acidobacteriaceae bacterium | reverse complement strand
GAGGAAGAGGCTGAGGAAGATGTGCACATCGAGGAGAGCCAGCGGGTGCTGGGGATCGTGCCGAACTTCTACAGCAGCTTCGACTGGAATGCGCCGCCGCTGAACGCAAAGCAGAAATTCAAGCTGGCAATCCGGTCGGAGATCGATCCGATCACATTTGCGGGCGCGGCTTTCATCGCAGCCGGGGAACAGTCGAGGAAGATCTATCCGGGCTATGGGCAGGAGGCCGGCGGGTTCGGCAAGCGGTTTGCAGCGCAATATATGAACGATTTCGACAGCCGGATGATCGGGAGCGCGCTGTTGCCGTCGTTATTTCACCAGGATCCGAGATATTTCTACAAAGGCACGGGAACGATCCGGTCGCGGGCGCTGTATGCGATCGAGTCGGCGTTTATCTGCCGGGGGGACAACGGGAAGGCGGAATTCGACTTCTCCCATATCGGCGGAGACCTGGCTGCGGGGACGCTGTCGAACCTCTACTATCCGGAAGCGAACGAGGGTGTGAGCCTGGTGTTTGTGAATACCGCGATTGAGATTGGCGGCATGGCGGGGACGAATCTGATCCGGGAGTTCGTGTTGCGGGGGATCACATCGCACGCGCCGATCCATGGAGCGGGAAAGCCCTAGCAGAGCGGCGGACCGTCTGCCAGGAGTCTGGCCTCCGAGAAATGGCCGGCGCAGTTGTGCAGGTTGCGCGGCAACCCTGGCGGGACCCGGCGATTCCCAGCTAAGAGACCATCCTGCATCGCCAGCCCGACCGACGATCCTTGTCAACTTCCGCGCGAGGGGGCAATCCGCCCGAACGTCTCGCCTGATCAAGGAGATTGGTATGTATCACCATGTGAAGAAGCTGATGTACACCGTGCAAATTGATGAGCCGGATCCACAGTTCGGCAGAATGCTGCTGGAGCAATTCGGCGGCGCGAACGGAGAACTGGCTGCGGCCATGCAGTATTCCATCCAGGGGCTGAACTGCGAGGATGAGGCGCGCAAGGACCTGCTGATGGATATCGGCACCGAGGAACTGAGCCATCTGGAAGTGGTGGGAGCGCTGATCCGCATGCACCTGAAGCCGATGAAGGAGAGCCGGGAGGCGGCGGACGCCGATCCGCTGGTGGCGATTGCCGGCGGTGGAGGGGTGGCGCTGCAGGATTCCGTGGGGAATGCCTGGACGGCGAATTATCTGAAAATCACGGGCGATCTGGCCGTCGATCTGCGCAGCAATGTGGCGGCGGAAGCGCGAGCCAAAATTGTGTACGAGCGGCTGATGAGCTTTACGCAGGACAAGGGGTCGCGGCAGGCGCTGCAGTTCCTGATGACGCGGGAAATCACGCACATGCGCGCGTTTTCGGCAGCGATCGAGAGTATGGGCAAACCGGCGTTCTCGATTGGAATTTTCCAGCCGACGCCCGGGCTGGTGGACGAGTATGTGAACGCGTCGACCGGCGAAGGCGAAGAGGGCCGCGACATGGAGGGCGAGTGGAACAGCGGGAACGGGCTGCATATCGTGCGCGCCAGGGCGGAGGGCGGCTCGGGACTCAATGTGAAGCCGTACGATCCGCAGCCGGGGACGGAGAAGCGGTCTGCGGCGGACTCGGCGCCGGTGGGCGAATACGTGGACGGAGTGCGACGCCGTGCAGCCGGGGAGAAGCGAGAGCCGCAAAAGCTGAAAGCTTCCTAGCTTTCCGGCGAAGGAACACAGGGGCGCTTGCGAGCGCCCCTGTGTTGTCCCGGGGCGCGCGGGAGGGTCTCCGTGGGTGAGCGGCGCAAAACCGCTGTGTGCATCGGGTGATGGCCATCACGCATGCGATTGACGCGGCTTTGTTAGAATTTGCGGTGGAACTCTCGGCAAAAACGAAGGCGGAGAGCCTTCGATGACCTTTCTGGAAACTATTGGCTCGACCAGCGGGGAAGCGATCCGCGTGGATCGACGGCCGAAACTCAGAGATCGCATCCAGCACCACATTGTGAGGAGCACTATGACGGAAATTGCTGCCATTCATGCGCGCGAGGTTCTGGATTCGCGTGGCAATCCGACGGTTGAGGCCGATGTAGTTCTGGAGAGCGGAGATATGGGCCGCGCGATGGTGCCGAGCGGCGCCTCGACCGGAGAGCACGAAGCGGTGGAGCTGCGGGATGGCGACAAGAGCCATTTTCTGGGCAAAGGCGTGCTGAAGGCGGTTGAGAACGTGGAGAGCATCCTGGCTCCGGAACTGACGGGGATGGATGCGGCGAACCAGCGGCTGCTGGACGCGACGATGATCGCGCTGGACGGGACCGACAACAAGGGCCGGCTGGGGGCGAACGCCATCCTGGCGGTTTCGATGGCGGCGGCGCGGGCTTCGGCCAACGCGCTGAAGATTCCGCTGTACCGGTACCTGGGCGGAGCGAACGCGTCGGTGCTGCCGACGCCGATGATGAACATCCTCAACGGCGGGGCGCATGCGGACAACAACGTGGACTTCCAGGAGTTCATGGTGATGCCGGTGGGCGCGGAGCGGTTTTCGGACGCGCTGCGCTGGGGCGTCGAGGTCTTCCACACGCTGAAAGGCGTGCTGAAGAAGAAGGGCTACAACACGGCGGTAGGCGACGAGGGTGGCTTCGCGCCGTCGCTGAAGTCGAACACCGAAGCGATCGAAGTCATCCTCGAGGCGATTGAGCTGGCCGGTTATAAGGCGGGCGAGGAAGTCGCGATTGCGCTGGATCCGGCGTCGAGCGAGTTTTTCGATGCGGAGAAGAATCTGTACGTCTTCAAGAAGTCGGACAAGAGCGAAAAGACGGCCGAGGAAATGGTCGCGTTCTATGCCGACTGGGTGCGGCAGTATCCCATCGTGTCGCTGGAAGACGGTCTGGCGGAGAATGACTGGGCGGGCTGGAAGATTCTGACGCGGGAGCTGGGGAACAAGATCCAGCTGGGGGGCGACGATATCTTCGTCACCAACGTGGAGCTGTTCCAGAAGGGCATCGAAGAGGGGGTCGGGAACTCGATTCTGATCAAGCTGAACCAGATCGGGACGGTGAGCGAAACCTTTGAGGCCATCGAGCTGGGGCGGCGATATGGGTACACGTCCGTGATCTCGCACCGCAGTGGCGAAACCGAGGACACGTTTATCGCGGATTTCGCGGTGGCCACGGGGGTGGGGCAGATCAAGACCGGATCGGCGTCGCGCACCGATCGCATTGCCAAGTACAACCAGCTGCTCCGCATTGAAGAGGAGCTGGGCCAGGCGGCGGAATTCCTGGGTCTGGAAGCCGTGAACTACGGAGAGTAATTTCACGGCGCACCCTCTGGCCGCGTTACCGCAGGGGTTCATCGATTCTTGCCTGTTGTGCCTTCAGCGTTGAGGCGCACAGGCGCGGGGTCTCCATGTCGAGACGGAAGTCTGACAGGAGGCCTTATGCGCAAATTGGGATGGTTGCTGGTTCTTGCAGGCGCGTTGCCGGCATGTGGGGCGACGATGGCGAAGGAGAGCGGCAAGGGGTTGGCGGCGACCGCGGATCGGTCTCCGGCGCATCCGGTGACGGCGCCGCAGGTGTATGAGATTCTGCGCCTGACCGGGACCGATCCGATGAAGCAGCAGATGGTCGATGAGATGCTGCCCTATCTGAAGCAGATGATGCCGTACATGCCGGACGATGTGGTCGCCGATTGCGAGAGGAGCCTGAAGGCGGCGGACTTTCAGGGCGCGATGATCCACTCGTTCCAGCAGCATTTGTCGCGAGAGGATGCGGCGGCGATCATCGCTTTTTACAAGTCGCCTGCCGGCCGGCGGATGATCGCGACCATGCCGCAGATCCTGAATGAGGGACAGCAGGCAGGCTCGGAGCTGGGCCAGAAGCTGATGTTGCAGGTAATCCAGAGGCACAAGGCGGAGATTGACGAGGCGGCTGCGCATTATCGTGCCGCGCATCCGGCTCCGGAGGCTGGTCGCACGCCCGTTCCATGATCCTGATGCTGTGACTTACGGCATGCGTCCGGGGAGCGCCATGCAGCGGTCAACCGCGCCGCAAACGTACACTGAGACGAACCTTGGGGAGGAGAACGGATGCGGAGACTGGGGTGGGTGCTGTGCGCAGGACTGATGGTGAGCTTGCCGGCATTGGCGCAGCAGGCGGAGTGGAATCCGGACAAGGCGGCGGAAGAGGCGCAGCGGCCGGAACACCCGGTGACAGCGGCCCAGGTGCACGAGCTGATGCTGCTGACGGGCGCCGGCGCTTTGAGGAAGCAGGTGATCGACGGAATGGTGCCGTATTTGAAACAGGCGGTTCCGTTTCTGCCCGCGGACGTGCTGGAGGACTTTGAAGGCCGGATGCTGAAGGCGGACTTCGAGACCATCGCACTCACTTCGTATCAAAAGCACCTTTCGACGGATGACGCTGCGCAGCTGATTGCGTTCTATAAGACGCCGACCGGGAAAAGGGTGATTGCGGTCATGCCGCAGATCGTGAGTGAGATGCAGCAGGTCGGCGCGCAGCTGGGCAGGCAGGTAATGGCGGAGACCGTGCAGGCGCATCGGGCAGAGATCGAGGCGGCGGTTCAAAAATACAGGCAGCAACACGCGGCGCCACAACATTAGAGCAAAAGCGGCGCGGGGACAGCGCTCGAGGCGGCATTCGCGAAACGAGAAAGGGAGACATTGTGGCTGGGTCGGCAAAGCCGGTTGTACTGACGATTCTGGACGGATGGGGTTATCGTCCGCAGACGAAAAACAATGCCATTGCGCTGGCGCGCAAGCCGGTATACGACCGGCTGCTGCGGGAGTATCCAAACACCCTGCTGCACGCTTCGGATCATTTCGTGGGCCTGCCGGACGGGCAGATGGGCAACAGCGAAGTGGGGCATCTGAACATCGGCGCAGGGCGTATCGTGCAGATGGACATCACGCGGATCGATGCGCTGATTGCGAGCGGAGAGTTTTTCGTTCATCCGACGATCGTGGAAGCGATGCAGAAGGCGCGCAGGACGCAGCTGCATCTCTTCGGGCTGCTTTCCGACGGCGGGGTGCACTCGCACCAGGAGCATCTGTACGCGCTGCTGAAGACGGCGAAACAGCAGGGAGTGGAGAAGGTCTTCGTCCACGCCTTCATGGACGGGCGCGACACGCTGCCCACGAGCGGGGCGGGATATCTGGCGGCGCTCGAACAGAAGATGCGCGAGTACGGTGGGAAGCTGGCCAGCGTCTCGGGACGCTATTACGCCATGGACCGGGACCGGCGGTGGGAGCGGGAGAAGAAGGCCTTCGATGCGATGGTGAAAGGCCAGGCCGAGGCCGGGACTTTTAAGGACGCGATCGCGCGGGTCAAGGAGTCGTACAACAACGACACGACCGACGAATTCATCCTGCCGTTTGTGGTTAGCGACGATCACGGCCGGCCGAATGGGGTGATTCGCGATGACGACGTGTGCATCATGTTCAACTACCGCGCGGACCGGGCGCGGCAGATCACGCGGGTGCTGGCGCGCAACAGCGGACTGAGCGCGCAGGGGGGACGGGAACTGCCGTCGTGGGAAGAACTGGACACCATGATTCCGCGGAGTGAGATTCCGAACCGCCTGCACTATGTGTGCATGACGCAGTACGACAGGAATTTCACCCTGCCGGTGATCATCCCGCCGGAATCGATGGACAATCTGCTGGCGAATGTGATGGCCCAGGCGAACCTGAGGAATCTGCGCGTGGCGGAGACGGAGAAGTACGCGCATGTGACGTACTTCTTCAACGGCGGAATTGAGAAGCCGTTTCCCGGCGAGGACCGGATCCTGATCCCTTCGCAGAAAGTGGCTACGTACGATCTGGCGCCGGAGATGTCGGCGCAGGGGATTGCGGATACGGTGATCGGGGCGGTGAACGACCGAGCCTTCGATGTGGTGGTGGTGAACTTCGCGAATGCGGACATGGTTGGACATTCGGGGAAGCTGGAGC
>JBAUGH010000516.1:0-8001 GCA_049679565.1 Acidobacteriaceae bacterium | reverse complement strand
GTATTTGGCCTCGTCGGGCGTGGCGCGGCCGAGGAGGTCGAGGAGGACGCGGAGTTTGGGTTGGGGACCGCGGGCTTCGGCAAGGGTGGCAAGCGCGGACTCAACGTCGGCCAGGGTGAGGGTGGCTGTGGCTGGTGTGTGGCCGTAGAGGAGATCGGCAGCGGCAGAGCCGAAGTCGCCGTGGCGGCGGTAGGCGGCGGAGAGGGCGTGTTCGCTGGCGCCGGAAAGCTGCGCGACGGTTTTGGCGAGGAGCGATCCGCCGACCTGGAGGACGCGGGGATCGGTTTCAGGGAAGGGCGTGCCGGAGAACCAGAGAGCGGCGCGGCCGGCGTCCTCGAGGGGCAGGGTGAGGAGGCAGGCTGCGAGGAAGGCGCGCTTTTCGAGTTTTTTGGTGGTGGCGGCGAGGGCGTCGTTGAGCTCGGCGAAGGATTGGAAGAGGGACATGGAGGAGCAGCCGTTAGCTGCTAGCTTTTAGCTGTTAGCGGCATCAGCGGGTGGCCTTCCGATTTTTCCGCGAGAGGTTCGGAGTTAAGACCGGCGAATTGTGCTGTTTGCGCGCTGGACGCTTACACTCACAGGGGTTTTTGCCGCACGCGCCGCACAGCCCAGCCTCGCGTCGTCGCTGGACCTTATTGGTGGCGATACTCATGCCTGCCATTATCTTTCATCTCCGGACTATCCACCTGGATTCGTTTTCGGTAGCAGGACATCGAATCGAAGTAGAATAGCTGTGATGCGGCGGCTTTTTCCCATCGGCGTTCTTCTTTAGCGGCTCCTGCCGCGTTCGACGTGCTGCGTCCATTTTTCAACTCAAAGGGAAATCAACAGCCTCAGGGGCTAAAGCCCCATGAGAGTGTGGCTGATTACGGCACGACTGAAGTCGAGCCCTGATACAAAAGCAGGCCGGCTGGTGCAGCGTTGGCGATGAGCGAGGTCGAGCCCTGATACAAAAGCAATGGCTGCCAAAGAAGCAATGGCGGTC
This sequence comes from Acidobacteriaceae bacterium, assembly GCA_049679565.1. Taxonomy (GTDB): domain Bacteria; phylum Acidobacteriota; class Terriglobia; order Terriglobales; family Acidobacteriaceae; genus Palsa-343. Next base: position 7,019 of record JBAUGH010000516.1, on the reverse strand, counting down.
GAGGAAACCGCGGTCGGCGAGTGGAATGGCCGGCGAAGATACGGTGGCCGAAGCAGAAGCCGCGGAGGGCCGGGAGGAATGTATGTTTGAGCGTCTGGAGCAGATTGAGGCGCGGTATCAGGATTTGAGCCAGCAGATGGCTGACCCCGAGGTGTTGGGCGATCACGAGAAGTATCAGAAGATCGCGAAGCAGCACCGCGACCTGGAGCCGGTGGTGGAGAGGTTTCGCGAATATCGCACGGTCGCGACCGGGATTGCCGATGCGCGGGCGATGCTGAACGAGAGCGACCTGGAGATTCGCGCGATGGCCCAGGAGGAGCTGACCCAGCTCGAGGCGAGGGCGCCGCAACTCGAGGAGGATCTGAAGCTGTTGCTGTTGCCGAAGGATCCCAATGACGAGAAGAACGTGGTGCTGGAGATTCGCGCGGGGACGGGGGGCGATGAGGCGTCGCTGTTTGCCGCGGAGATCTTCCGCATGTACTCGCGGTTTGCGGAGCAGCACCGGTGGAAGGTGGAGGTGCTGTCGTCGTCGGAGTCGTCGGTGGGCGGACTGAAGGAAGTGATCGCGATTATCGAAGGGAACCGGGTGTACTCGCAGATGAAGTATGAGAGCGGGGTGCATCGGGTGCAGCGGGTTCCGGCAACGGAGACGCAGGGACGGGTACACACCAGCGCGGTAACGGTCGCAGTGCTGCCGGAGGCCGAGGACGTGGACGTGAAGATCGAGGCGAAGGATATTCGCATCGACACGTTCTGTTCGTCGGGGCCGGGCGGGCAATCGGTGAACACGACCTACTCGGCGGTGCGGATTACGCATTTGCCGACCAATACGGTGGTGAGCTGCCAGGATGAGAAATCGCAGATCAAGAACCGCGAGAAGGGCATGCGGGTGCTGAGGGCGCGGCTCTACGAGATGGAGATGGAGAAGCAGCAGGCGGCGCTGGCGAAGGAGCGCAAGCAGCAGGTGGGGTCGGGCGACCGGAGCGAGAAGATCCGAACGTATAACTTTCCGCAGAACCGGCTGACGGATCACCGCATCGGGCTGACGATTCATCAGCTGGCGGAGATTATGGAAGGGAAGATGCAGCCAGTGATCGACGCGCTGATCGCGCACTTCAACTCGGAGCGGCTGAAGAGCGAGGCAGAAGCAGTAGCGTGAGGGACAGTCAACAGTGAACAGTGCTCGGTACGCAGGGGGAGCCTAGGCCGGCGGGCGTTGGTAATCTTCTTCGGGCGATGACCGTGAACTTACGATCGCGGGGTGAAGATCGAGTACGACCCGCGGAAGAACGAGCGCAACCTTCGGGAGCGCGGGCTATCTTTTGAGCGGGCGGCGGAGTTTGATTTTGATAATCCAGAGTGGACCGATGAGGATTTCGTTCATGCGAAGAAATTCTCGGAGCTTCCGGAGGAGCAGCAGCGCGTTCTGAGGGCCATCATGGAAGAGAACGCCGTGAAGAAGAAGGTGGCTGCGCCGCTGTCGCGCGAGGTCGTCGAGAAGATGCAGTCGACCGGAGAAGGATGGGAGCTGCGCGTGGAAGAAGCCGTGCGGCAGTGGCTGGAGCGGCGCGCGAAGCGGCGGAAGGTCGCGTCGTAGCGCGAGTGGCTGCGGCGGGAGGCGGAAGCGGTAGCGTGACTGACCCGGATGAGGGATGGGAGGGGCTTCGAACCCATCGTCCAATCCATTTATCTGTATGAAACCGGTCAACGTAATGAGCGCAGTGCTGCACCGCGGGGTGGAACGCCTGCGAGCGTTGCCCCAGGGGCGGCGGGATGCGCAGTTGCTGCTGCTGCGCGCGCTGGACCGGGATGCGGCGTGGCTGCTGACGCATCCCGAGGCGCCGATGAGCGACGAGCAACTGAAGCTCTACGACGACTGGATTGTGCGGCGGGAGCGGCACGAGCCGATGCAGTACATCCTGGGCGAGCAGGAGTTTTACGGGCTGCGGCTGCGGGTGACGCGGGATGTGCTGATTCCGCGGCCGGAGACGGAACATGCGGTGGAGGCGGTCTTAGCCAGAGTTGGGCGCGACGCAACGGTGCGGATTTGCGATGTGGGGACGGGGTCGGGGGCGATTGCGGTGGCCCTGGCGAATGCGCTGCCGTTGGCGGAAGTGACGGCGGTGGATCGCTCGCGGGGAGCTCTGGCGGTGGCGCGGGAGAACGCGCTGCGGCATGGCGTGGGGGAGCGGGTGCGGTTCGCGGAGTCGGATCTGCTGGCGGCGGTGCGGGGGGAGGGCTTCGACGTGGTGGTGTCGAATCCGCCGTACGTGCGGGATGATGAGGTACTGGAAGCGCAGGTGGCGGAGTGGGAGCCGGGAGTTGCGCTTTTTGCCGGGCCGACGGGGCTGGAGATTTATCGGAGGCTGATTCCGGAGGCCGGCGAAGCGTTGGTTCCGGGCGGATGGCTGGTGCTGGAAATGGGGCAGGGACAGCGGGACGCAGTGGCGGAACTGCTGAAGGATTGGGATGAGGTGAGCTTTGTCCAGGACCTGCAGGGAATTCCGCGCGTTGCCATGGCGAGGCGGCGGGCCGCAGAATAGAGTGCATGAGCGCTGCTGAAACCATGACGGAAACAAAGAGCGGAACTGCTGATACTCCGAAGACGAAAACTGATTTTGAACAGAAGCTGGACCGGCTGGCGCAGGTAGCGGTCCATTCCGGGCTGGGGCTGGCCGAGGGGCAGGAGCTGGTGATGACTGCCTCGACGGATGCGTTGCCGCTGGCGCGGAAGATTACCGAGCACGCGTACAGGGCGGGGGCTTCGCTGGTGACGGTGCTGTTCACGGACGAGGCGTCGGCGCTGCTGCGCTACCAGTACGGACGCGACAAAGGCTTTGATGCTGCGGCGGCTTGGCTTTATGACGGAATGGCGGCGGCGTATAAGAGCGGCGCGGCGCGGCTGGCGATAACGGGCGGGAATCCGTCGCTCCTGTCGCAGCAGGATCCGGAGAAGGTGAGCCGGGCGAACCGGTCGATGTCGAAAGCGTACCGACCGGCGCTGGAGTTGATCACACGGCACGAGATCAACTGGACGATCGTGTCGGCGGCGACGCCGGCGTGGGCGGCGGCGGTGTTTCCAGAGCTGGCGGCGGACGAGGCGTTAGCGAAGTTGTGGGGCGCGATTTTTGCAGCGAGCCGCGCAGACCAGAGCGATCCGGTGGCGGCGTGGAAGAAGCACGACGACAAGCTGCATATGTGGGCCGAGCGGATGAACGCGAAGAGGTTCAGGGCGCTGCACTTCAGGCGCCCGGGGATGGATTTGAAGGTGGGGCTGGCGGACGATCATCTTTGGCTGGGCGGCGGGACGACGGCGGGGAACGGGAACTACTGCATTCCCAACATGCCGACGGAAGAAGTGTTCACGACACCGCACAAGGATCGGGTGGACGGGACGGTGACGAGCACCAAGCCGCTTTCGCATCAGGGGACGCTGATCGAGGGGATTCGGGTGCGGTTTGAGGGCGGGAAGATTGTGGAGGCGCATGCGTCGAAGGGCGAAGCGGTGCTCGAGAAGCTCATCGACACGGACGAGGGAGCGCGGCGGCTGGGCGAGGTGTCGCTGGTGCCGGCCTCGTCGCCGATTGCGGCCAGCGGGCTGCTGTTCCTGAACACGCTGTTCGATGAGAATGCGGCGTGCCATATCGCGCTGGGGCAGGCGTACAGCTCGTGCCTGAAGGATGGAGACAAGCTGACGCCGGAGGAGCTGAAGGCGAAGGGCGCGAACGACAGTTTGATCCATGTGGACTGGATGATTGGGTCGAACAGGATCGATGTGGATGGGATTACGGCGGCGGGTGGCGCGGAACCGGTGATGCGGCAGGGGGAGTGGACGGACTAGCCGTCCGGGGCGGGCGCGCTTCGCGCCAGTGCGGGAGGTTGGCGACACTTTTCCTGGGAAAGTGCGTCTGAAGACGGTATGGCGTTTCGAAGGATTCGTGCGTTTGTGGGGGCGGCGCTGCTGGCGGGCGCTGCCTTTGTGTTTTCCGGGGCGGCGCTGCGGGCTCAGGAGACGAGTCTGGCGCCGCGGGGGATGGATGCGCTCGAGGCTAACGCCACCTTCAGCACGAGCTTTACGTTCAACAAGTCGATGCTGGATGCGGCGAGCCAGAATATGCCGGAGGACTTGCGGCCGCTGGTGGCGAAGCTGCGCAGCATCACGGTGCACACGTTCCGGTACTCGGCGCCGGGGATGTATAGTGCGGCCGATCTGGACGCGGTGCGCGCGCAGTACAGCGGCAACGGGTGGACGCACTGGCGGTCGCAGGCGCATGCGGGTAGCGCGGGCGTGCCGGGGGCTCCCAACGCAGCAGACGCGGGCGGGGCAGGGATGCCGGATGGGAACGTGGTCTATGGCGGGCCGCGGCAGCCGGATCCGATGCGGACGGATGTATGGGTGCGGATGGACCACGCGGACTTTGACGGGATCGTGCTGCTGGTGGCGAACGAGCGCACGGTGAATGTGGTGGTGGTGGACGGGATGATCAGCCCGCTGGATTTGCTGCACCTGCGGGGACACTTCGGGATTCCGCGGGACGCGGGGCGGGATTTTGAGTGAGGAACAAGCCAGAGCCGGGAGCCGCGGCGGTCAGGGCGGCGGCTGGATGAGTGGTCATGGCTGAGCCGGTGGTGGGCCGGTAGCATCCGGACATGGCGACGACAACGTTGAGGGCCAGGGCAGGAGTCGCGGCGGCTGGAGCCGTACTGCGGATTGGGCTGATTGCGGGGACGCTGGACATCGGCGAGAACCTGATCTTCAATGCGTTTCGGCACATCACGCCGATGCGAATCTTTCAGTACATTGCCAGCGGGCTGACGGGCCCGTGGGCGTTCCACGCAGGGATGGCGTCGGTGGCGCTGGGCGTGGGGATGCACTACTCCATTGCGCTGTTCTGGACGGAGGTTTACCGGGCAGCGAGTGGGCGCTGGGGCGTGCTGGTGCGGCGGCCAGTGGTGTGCGGGCTGGTGTACGGCGGGGTGGTTTATCTGGCGATGAATTTTGTGGTGCTGCCGCTGACGCGGGTGCCGCATTCGACCGCTGCCGCGAGCGTGGCTTCGCGGGTGAGCGGAGTGCTGGCGCTGCTGTTCTGCGTGGGGGTGACGGTGGCGGTGCTGACGGCGCGAGCGAAAAGAGAAAATGCAGGTCCTTCGACTCGCGCTGCTCGCTCAGGATGACAGCGGTTAAATGTGGCAGCTCACGGCGCCGCGTTTCTCGAGGTATTTCTGGTGATATTCCTCGGCGCGCCAGAAGGTTTCTGCGGGGACGACCTGGGTCACGATGGGCTTCGGGAACTTCTTTTCTTCCGCGACGCGCGCGATGAAGGCTTTCGCCTCAGCTTCCTGCTCGGGCGAGTGGTAGAAGATGGCGCTGCGGTACTGCGTGCCCCGGTCGGGCCCCTGGCGGTTGAGCTGGGTGGGGTCGTGCAGAGCGAAGAACTCCTCGAGAAGCTGCTCGTAGGTGATCTTCGACGGGTCGTAATCGATCTCGACGGCTTCGGCGTGGCCGGTGCGGTCGGTGCAGACGTCGTGATAGGTGGGCTTGTCGAGCTGGCCGCCTTCGTAGCCGACGGCGGTAGCGGTCACGCCGGGAAGCTGCTGAAAGCGGGCTTCGACGCCCCAGAAACAACCTGCGGCAAAAGTAGCTTTGGCCATGGGGGACCTCTCCTGGAAACAGGGTACAGGGTCCAGGGTGCAGGGTACAGCTGCTGGGCAGGTGTCAGAGCTAACCCCTGGCTGTTTTCTTAGCGGCCGCGGAACCGAGAGCTTTTTTTTGCTCCGCCGCTGCGTTTTAACCGGGAAGGATCCGGGCGCGGCTTGCGAGGCGCGGCCGAGGGTCGAGCCGGAGGCCGAGCGGCAGGCCGCGGCGGACGGGGGGCACGCCTCTTTTCCGGAGAGCGTTTGCCTTCGGCGGCGCGGCGGAGCTGGGCGACTTCTTCGGGGCTAAGCTCGCGGGAGCGGCCGGGCTCGAGGTCGAGGACCAGCGGGCCGTAGCCGATGCGGCGAATCTTCTCGACGTGGTGGCCGATTTCCTCGAACATCTTGCGGATTTCGCGGTTGCGGCCCTCGATGAGGATCATTTCGTACCAGGGATTGTCGGCATCGCGGAAGAGGCGGATGCGGGCGGGGGCGGTCATGACGCGCGCGCGGGAAGCGGAGGAGCGGGGCGGGGCAGACTCGCCGGAGATGCCGTCCTGTCGAGGCTTCTGTTGCGCGCGGATCTGGGTGTCGCGGTCGATCATGACGCCGTGGCGAAGTTGCTGGAGTGCGGATTCGGACGGCTTGCCGCTGACCTTGACCAGGTAAGTTTTTTCGACGCGGGCAGCGGCGCGGGTGAGGGCGTTGGCCAGCTCTCCATCGTTGGTCATGAGGAGCAGGCCTTCGCTGGCGTAGTCGAGACGGCCGACGGGGAAGAGGCGCGGGCCGGATCTCACCAGATCGATGACGGTGGGGCGGCCTTCGGGATCGCTGGCGGTGGTGACGTAGCCCTTCGGTTTGTTGAGGACGAGGTAGCGAGGCTTCTGGGCCTGGAGCAGCTTGCCGTCGACACGGATGTGGTCGCGGGCAGGGTCGGCTTTGGCGCCGAGCGCCGTGACGGTTTCGCCGTTGACCTGGACGCGGCCGGCAGTGATCAGCTCTTCAGCTTTGCGGCGGGAAGCGATGCCGGCGGCGGCGATGATTTTCTGGAGGCGCTGGGGGGAGCCAGCGTCGGGTGACGGCTCCGTCACGATTGATGCTCCTCGATGGCGGCGTCCTGCTCGGTGGTGGGCGCGGGGTCCTGCGCGGACGGCGAACTGCCTTCGGCGTCCTGGGATGAGTTCTCTTCGATTTCAGCAATTTCGTTCTGAGCGAAGTCCTGCGCGGACGGCGAATTGCCTTCGGCGTCCTGGGATGAGTTCTCTTCGATTTCAGCTATTTCGTTCTGCGCGAAGGGGAGTTCCTCGTCGGTGGCGGGAGCGCCGGGCTCGGCTTCGGATTCTTCGAGGTCGGCCGCCATCTTCTCGAATTCCTCGATGGAGGGA
>JBAUGH010000515.1:0-9750 GCA_049679565.1 Acidobacteriaceae bacterium | reverse complement strand
TCGCCGCCCGACTGGAAAGCCGCGTTCTTCGCCAGCACGTTGACCACGTTCGCCTGCAGCCAGCTGTCGGCCTGCTGCGGCGTGCCGGTGTGCGCGTCGTCGTCGATGTTGGGAACGATGAAGCTGTACTCCGGCAGCGCGTTGTTCGCCGCGTCCGCCGCAAACTGCGTAAACGGCCACAGCACCTCGTTCGCGACTGTCGTGTTATCCGCCACGTCGCTCAGCATCGCAAACGGATTGTGCCGGATCACGTACAGCCCCAGATCGCCGCCCAGATAGCCCTGCGTGATCCCCTCGGCATACACCCGGAACGAGACGCCCGCCGCCAGCATCCGCCGCGCAAGGTTGTCCACGTCGAACACCTGCGTCGACCCGTCATCGTTGGTCAGGATCTGCCCTGCCGTCAGCATGAAGTAATCCGAAATCGATCCGTGAATATCGGCGTAGGCGTTGGTCGGCAGTGCGCCCGCGGCGATCAGCTTGTTGTAGTTCGGCCACACGCTGGTGTTGCCCACAATCGTCTCGTAGCTCTGGTTCTCCTCCAACACCATCACCACATGATGGCTGGCCGGCACCACACTCCCCGCTCCCCCCGACGAGCCCGACCCTCCCGTTCCCGAACCGCCCGATCCCGACCCGCCCGTTCCCGTCGGGCTGCCCGAACCCGTCCCCGTCGTACCCGCCGTGCCGCTTCCGCTGCTCCCTCCGCACCCCACCAAAAACGCGAACGCAGCACCGGCAACGAACCCGCACAGGACCCGTTTCTTCATAATCCACTCCACCCGCAGACCGTTCCCAACTCCTCGGATGCCGAATTCGCGCCTGCGGGGAACGCCCGTCCGCGATTTCCCGCCGATTCTCCCGGCCATCCACTTCCCTGCCGCTCAGCCCCCTGCGAGACAATAGGATCGATGCCTCTGCTCCCCGCCATTCCCGATCCCGTCGGTGGCTCCCAGCCCCTCGAATGGGACAAATTTGTCGCCTTCCTCGGCGCCTATTCCCAGTCCGCCCTCGGCCGCTCCTGGATCGCCGCCCTCACCCCGTCCCAGGACCGCGCCTGGATCGCTCGCCAGCACGCGCTCGTCGCCGAGATGCGTCTGCTGGTCGCCGCGGGTGCCTTCCCCCGGATCCGCGGCCTCTTCGATCCCTCCGACCTCCTCGCCAAAGCCCGCATCGAAGGCGTCGCCCTCGAATCGGAAGAGATTCGCGCCCTGCTCGCGCTCGCCGAAGAAATCACCGCCTGGACCGAGCTGATCCGCACCCCACCGGAAAATCTGCAGGATCGTCTGCCCGAGATCACCGCCCTCTCCCACGATCTGCTGGCGACATCGCTCCGCTCGCTCACCGAGGGCATGCGCACCAAAATCAACCCCGACGGCACCCTCACCGACGACGCCTCGCCCGAGCTCCGCCGCATCCGCCGCGAAATGGAGCGCCAGCAGCGCGCCATCGAAGAGAGCCTCCGCGCCGCGCTCCGCCGCTTCTCCGATGGAGGCGCCGCCCAGGACGAGCTCATCACCATCCGCGGCGAGCGCTTCGTCATCCCCGTCAAATCCGAGCTCAAGCGCCGCGTCCAGGGCGTCGTTCACGGCGCCAGCTCCTCCGGCCAAACTGTCTACGTCGAGCCCCTCGAAACCATCGAGCTCAACAACGACCTCGTCCGCCTGCTCGAAGAAGAGCAGTCCGAAATCCATCGCATCTTCCTGCAAATGACGCGCCAGATCGCGCAGTTCGCCGCGCCCATCCTCGCCGGAGCCCAGGTCCTCGCCGAAGTCGACACCCTCCTCGCCCGCGCCCGCTTCGCCCAGGAATACGACTGCGTCCCGCCGCGCTTCTCCGGATCGGAAGCCGAGCCCGAAGCCACGCCCGCCTTCCGCCTCAACGCCGCCCGCCATCCGCTGCTCGAACGACGTCTCCGCGCCGAGTCAAAATCCATCGTCCCCATCTCGCTCGAACTCGCCGGGCGCGACCGCCAGCTCATCATCAGCGGACCCAACACCGGCGGCAAAACCGTCACCCTCAAGACCGCGGGCCTCGTCGCCATGCTCGCGCAGGCAGGAATCCCCGTCCCCGCCACCGAAGCCGTTACGCCCGTCTTCGACGCCTTCCTCGCCGACATCGGCGATGCCCAGTCCATCGAGCAGGACCTCTCCACCTTCTCCGCCCACGTCACCAACCTCAACCGCATCGCCGCCCGCGCCACGTCCCGCTCGCTCGTCCTGCTCGACGAGCTCGGCTCCGCCACCGACCCCGAAGAGGGCGCCGCGCTCGCCGTCGCCGTCGCCGAGCACTTCCTCCATGCCGGCGCCTGGTCCATCGTCTCCACCCACCTCACTTCCCTCAAGGTCTACGCGGAAAACAATCCCGGTGCCATCAACGCCGCCGTCGGCTTCGACGAAAAAACGCTCGCCCCCACCTACGAGCTGCGCCAGGGCGTCCCCGGCACCTCCGCCGGCATCAACATCGCCCAGCGCCTTGGCCTCAGCGCCGAAATCATCGCTTCCGCGCGCCGCCGTCTCAACACCCAGACCCAGGACATCGCCCGCTTCCTCGACTCGCTCCACGAGCAGCTCGATCAGCTCACCAAAGAGCGCGACCGCATCCGCCGCCTCGAGCACGATCTCGCCCAGGAGCGCGCCCGCCTCGCCTCCGAAGGCATGAAGGAGTGGCGCGCCAAGGTGAAGGATCTCGAAGCCCAGCTCCAGTCGCTGCTCAAGGACTTCGAATTCAAGGCCCGCGAAACCGTCCGCGGCCTCGAAGATCGCGCCGCCCAGCAGAAGCTCTCCAAGCAGGCCGAGCAGCGCATCGCCCGCGCCCGCCGCGAGTTCTCCGAAAGCTTCAACACCGCCGTCGTCGCCCAGCACACCGGCGCCGACCGCGGCGATCAGAACGCCCAGCCCCACATCGTCCGCCACGTCGGCGAGGGCGATACCGTCCGCCTGCGCAGCCTCGGCAAAACCGCCGTCATCCAGCGCCAGATCGACGACCGCACCTTCGAAGTCGCCATCGGCCCCATGAAGATGCGCATCCCCCGCGACGAAATCGCCGAGGTTGTGGCTTCGGCTCGGCCGAGCGGGGAGACTCCGATTCAGTCCGCCCGCCGCCGCTCCGGCATCACCGTCCAGGTCGCCGAGCCCGGCGCCCTGAGCAGCGAGATCAACGTCATCGGCCAGACCGCCGACCAGGCCCAGGACGCCGTCGAAAAGTTTCTCGACCGCGCCTTCCTCGCCGGCCTGCCCCGAATCCGCATCGTCCACGGAACCGGCATGGGCATCCTGCGCCGCACCCTCCGCGCCTGGCTCCAGAAGCAGCCGCAGGTCGCCTCCATAACCGAGCCGGCGCAAAACGAAGGCGGCGCCGGGGCGACAGTGGTCGAGCTGCGCGACTAAGCGCCGGCCATGTTGCAGCCTGCGCCCGGCTCGCCGTCTTCAGGAATCCGTCGCTGATTATCATCGGAAGATGCGGTGCCGCCCCTCCCTCGTTCTCTGCCTGATGCTTGGTCTGCGTTCCGGGACGGCTCCCGCCGCCACGCCCCAGGCGCGCACCGTCACCATTCGCAACGACGTGCCTCGCCGCGATGTGCAGGGACACATCATCGACGCTCATGATGGCTGCCTGCACTTCTTCAACGGCCGTTATTATCTCTACGGCACGGCGTATGGCAGGACGGCGGGATACACCATCAACAACCGCTTCCGCGTCTACAGCTCCCCCGATCTGGTGCATTGGTCTTTTGAAGGCGAACTCCTCCGCTCTCCACCGGACGGCATTTACTACCGTCCTTACGTGGCCTGGAACCCGCACACCCGCAAATATGTGCTTTGGTACAACTGGTATCCGAAGCTGTGGGACGGCCGCGTGGGCGTCGCCGTCAGCGATACGCCGGTCGGCCCCTTCACCATCGTCAACACCAGAGTCCCGGTGGAGGGAGCCGATCAGCACCCTGGCGATGGCAGCCTCTTCGTGGATCGCGATGGCGCCGGCTATTTCATCTACAGCACCATCGGGCTCGACCACGCGATTCGCATCGAGCGCCTGACACCCGACTTCCTCTCCGTCACCGGTCAGGTCAGTCCGATTCTTGCCCGGCAATGCGAGGCTCCCGCGCTCTTTCGCCGTGGAGATACCTATTACGCGCTCTTCGATCACACCTGCTGCTTCTGCAAACAGGGCAGCGGCGCCCGCGTCCTCGTGGCCTCGCATCCGCTTGGCCCCTGGCGTCAAATTGCCAACATCAACGAGTCCAGCGGCCGCCCCATCGTCGACGCCCAGCAGACCTTCGTTGCTGAAATCCCCACCCCCCACGGCACCGCCTACATGTGGATGGCTGACCGCTGGGACTCCCGCCCCGATCGCTGGAAAGGGCATGATTTTCAGTACTGGAGCCCGCCGCTCCGCTTCACCGCCGATGGATCGATTCTGCTCATCGAGAACAAATCCTCCTGGAACCTGGACATCCTCACCGCTTCTCGCCCAGCGCTGATCCATCATCCTTACATCTGGCCGGCAAAGCCCGTCGTCGAGACGATCCGCATCGACCCCTGTTATGGCACACCCCTGAACGCTCAGGGCGAGCCTCTCCCGCACGTCTCAAGCCCCAAAAAATGAACGGAGGCAGCGATCGCAGGGGTCGCGGCCTCCCCCGCCTTCCACACTCGCCAATTCCGGGCATCCCCTCCCCTTTCCGGAAAATCGCCGTCTAACGGCTCAGCCCTGCGCCAGGGCCGCGCCGCCCGCACCGCCAGTCCCTTGACGAGGCGGGGCCCGGCGTAGGACCATCGGCTCACTCAGTACTGACTCGCCGCTGTCTCAGCACGAGGGGAACGTCATGATTCAGGTCATCACCGTCGAACGCGAATACGGCAGCCAGGGCGCGGAGTACTCCCACCGCCTCGCCAGCCACCTCGGCTGGCGCCTCATCGACAACTGCCTCATCGAGGACGTGGCCCGCAAGGCCGGCGTCGCCCCCACCCTCGTCAAGCGCTGCGACGAGCGCGTCGATCCCTGGTTCTATCGCTTCGGCAAAGCCATTTGGTACGGCTCTCTCGAGCGCCTTCCCGGCGACCCCGACGTCTTCGACAGCGCCCGCATGATGGAGTTCGTCCGCGGCTACGTGCAGGAGCAGGCTGCGCTCGGCAGCTGCGTGGTGGTCGGCCGCGGCGCTGCCTGCCTGCTGGCCAAATCCCCCGGCGCCTTTCACGTTTTCGTCCACGCCTCGCTCCCGCGCCGCATCAAGTACATCCAGCAGCAGTTTCCCGAACACCTCAAAGACGCCGAGAACGAGATCCTGGCCACCGACCGCCGCCGCGCCGAATACATCCGCCGCTTCTTCCAGCGCGAATGGGATGACCGCCGCCTCTACCACCTCATGATCAATTCCTGCATGGGCATGGACGCGATGGTCCATGCCACGATGGCCGCCATCGGCCAGCACGCCCCCGCCGCCACTGAACCCGCCCACGCCGCCGCAGGCTGAGCACTGCGTACTGTGTACTGGGCACTGAGCACTGTGCACTGTGCACTGAGCACTGTGTACTTGCTCCAGGCTCCCGTCTTACCGTCTCTCCCACAGCCCCGGGTCCACATCCGCAAAAATGCTGTCCCGCTCTTCGATCTGCGCCAGCCGATTTTCCGTCTCCGGCCGCAGAATGCCGGTCGCCGCCCATTCCTGCCACGCCTGGTCCACTTCGCGGAACTGCTCCAGGTGCGTCGTGAACCGCCCCTCGGCGTAATCCCGCGCCGCCTCGGTGGTGATCAGGAACTGCCAGTCCGACGACTCCAGCAACAGCAGCTCGCGGCACATCTGCTGCGCAATGCGGCGGCCCAGCCTGTCTTCGCGCCATCGTCCTTCGCTGGCCAGGGTCCGCACCTGCTCCTCGGCCGCGTAAATCTCGGCCCACGTCCACGCGGTGCGCTCGTTCAGCCACACTTCATGGCCGCCGTTCTTGCCCCACGAGCCCTCGGCGAGCGCCAGCGATCCTTCCGCCGGTACCCGCTCCGCATACTCCCCTCCGGTCATCAGCGCGATGGGGAAATCGTCCTCGGCCACGATCCGCGCCACCTGCTCCAGCCAGCTCGGCCCCTCGAACCACCAGTGCCCGAACAGCTCCGCGTCAAAGGGAGCGCTCAGCACCGGCGGACGATCGGCGTTCAGGCTCTCCCGCAGCGAATCGTAGACCACGCTCACAAAGTGTTCGGCATGCGCCCGCGTCCGCGCCGCGGCGCGCTCCGGATAATACGGAGTCTTCATCTCCAGATCGGCCCTCGCTTCCGTCACCTGCCAGTAGCGGTGCCCGCCCGGCCAGCGCTTCTTGTGAAAATCCAGATAGTTAGGATCCCCGGGATAGCCCCGCGTTCCGCTCCACACCTGCACCCCCGTCCGCGGATCGCGCGGAAACGCCGTCACCCGTCCCGCCGACGGTCCTTCCACCACGTAGGTGCGGCAGACCGAAGGGCTGGGCCTTCCCGGCTCCGGCAGGGCCGCCGCCGCGCCCACCGCTCCCCCGTGCACCGCCGGCTCGTAGGGAGTGAACTGCAGCGCCTGCTCCACCAGGTGCGTATCCACAAAGAAATAGCCGATGCCGGCCTCCGCCAGCGCCTGCTCAATGCCCATGCGCGGCCGCGCCGCTCCCGCCCGCTCCCGCCCCTGGGGAACCACCGGCGTCTGCCAGTTCCCCGCCGGCCGGTACCCGCACTCCGGAATCCACATCCCCCGCGGCGCGCGGCCCAGATGCCGCGTATGCGTGGCCACCCCGGTCTCCACCTGCGCCCGCACGCTCTCGTCCGTGCCCAGCAGCGGCAGATACCCATGCGTGGCGCAGCAGCTCACGATCTCGATCTGTCCCGACTCCTCGAAGCGGCGAAAGCCCTCCACGACATCGCCGCCCAGCGCTTCGAACGCCGCCAGCGCCTCCTCGTAATAGCGGTTCCACCGGCGCGCCAGACAGGCGAAATGCTCCTCCCCGCTCTGCCGGAAGTACGCCTCGTCTTCCTGCGCCGCCTGGATCTTGCGCCGCGCGTAGCGCGGGAACTCCGCCTGGAACGCCGGATGCCGCAGCTGTTCCAGCAGCACCGGCGACAGGTTCACGTTCGCCGCCAGCCGCAGCCCGTCCCGCTCCAGATTGCCCAGCACCCGCAGCAGCGGCAGATACGTTTCCGCCGTCGCCTCCAGCAGCCACTCCATGCCGTGAGGCCAGGTTCCGTGATGCACCACATACGGCAGGTGCGCGTGCAGCATCAGCGTCAGGCACCCTGCGGGCCGGCCATTCTTCATCGACGATCCCTGATTGCAAAAGATCGGTTGCGAAAACTCGGTTGGTCACAACTTGAGTTGCCGGAAAGCAGCCGCTGGAGACGGCACTGCCCTCAACGTGCCCGAGCAGGCTTGCGGCGTCACGCGTGTACTTGCACGAACGAAATATCTTAGCCGCGAAACTGCTCATGTGTCGGTTCAAAAACACACCCTGGCCGCGCCATGTTGTGAAAATTGGATCGTGCGCCCCCATCGACCCCCCGCCCGTCCCGGGCATCTTTCCCTTATATAGAGGAGCCGCGCCCACCGGGAACCTGATGGAACCGCTCCATCTCTGATATTCTCAAGCGTTTATTCCCGTTTCTGTGGATTGACCACGGTGCCGGGGGCAAAAGGAGTTGAAGTCCATGCCGGAGCAGAGAGGACGCAAATACCATCAGGAGCGCGTGGCCGAAACGCTGCGCGACGAAATCGGCGCCATGATCGAAGGCGAGCTCTCCGATCCCCGCATCAGCTTCGCCTACATCAGCCAGGTCGTGCTCAACCCAGGGGGCAAATCCGCCCTCATCTATGTGGCCGTCGACGGCGGACCGCGGGAGGAAGCCGACACCCTGGAGGGATTGATGGCCGCCCGGGGGTACATCCGCCATGAATTGCAGGAAAGAATGGGCGTCCGCTACGTGCCCGAGCTGACCTTCCACATCGATCGCTCCGAGAAGATGAAGGCCCGCATCGACGAGTTGCTGGGACGCAAGCGCGGCCGCGCTCAGCGTCCGCCGGTCGATCCGCCCCCGACGGAGCACGCGAAATAAATCATGGCAGCCGGCCACAACATCCCGAGTCGCGACGTCCCCGGTCACGACATCCCCGGTCACGACGTCCCCACTAAGGACATCCCGAGTACGCCGCCGGGCGAGGACAGAGCCCGCCCTGGCGTGCGCAGCGGCCTCGAATCCGTCCTCGAAGTCTTCCGCAGCGGACGCCGCTTCGCCGTCTGCTCCCATGCGCGCCCCGACGGCGACGCGGTGGGCGCCATGCTCGCCTGCGGCATGCTCCTCGCCCAGCTGGGCAAGAGCGCTGAGCTGTTCTCTGCCGATCCCGTGCCCATGATCTATCGCGGCCTGCCCTGCGCCGCCTCCATTCGCCAGTCGAAGCGCGTCGAGGGCGACTTCGACGCCGCCATCCTCCTCGAATGCGACGGCGTCCAGCGCTCCCGTCTCGCCGGCCTCGAAGGACGCCGCCTCGTCAACATCGACCACCACGCCAGCGGCCGTCCCTTTGCCGACGTCAACTGGATCGACCTCGACGCCTGCGCCGTCGCCGAGATGATCCACACCCTGGCCCGCGCCGCCGGCGCTGAAATCACCCCCGACATGGCCACCTGCCTCTACGCCGGCCTGCTCACCGATACCGGATCCTTTTGCTACGAGGGCACCGACGCCCACGCCTTCGAGCTGGCCCGCGAGCTGGTCCGCCGCGGCGCCAATCCCGCGGAAATCGCCCGCGAGGTCTACTTCTCCAACCCCCTTTCCAAGATGCTGCTGCTCGGCGCTGCCCTCACCAACCTCCGCCGCGACGGCCGCCTCGCCTGGCTCTGGGTCAACCACGCCGATATGATCCGCACCGGCGCCGCTGAGGAAGACTGCGAGGGCATCGTCAATTACGCCATCGGCATCTCCGGAGTCGAGGCAGCGGTTTTACTGCGCGAGCTTCCCGACCACCGCGTCCGCCTCTCGCTGCGCAGCAAAGGCCGGCTGGACGTGGCCCGCATCGCCTCCGCGTTCGGCGGCGGCGGCCATCGCCACGCCGGCGGCTGCACCCTCGAAGGCCCTCTGTCCGCTGCCATGGACCGGATCCTCGAAACCATGCGCCGCGAGCTCACCACCACCGGCCCGGATGAAACCGGCGTAACCAATGATTCCAACGGGAATCTGGTAGGCTGACCCGGAAAGTGACCGCACCTTCGAATCGTCCCCAAAAAAGCAAGGGAGACCCCGCCCCCGGTCCTGCGTCGCCCGCCTCCGGCCCTGATCCCGGGCATGCGCCTGCCCCTTCCTCCAATACTCCTTCCCCCGAACCCCGTCCCGGCAACTCTCGCCCCGGCGTGTTCGCCCGCCTCGGCGCGCGCTTCCCCGCCATGACCGATCTGGCCGAGGCCTTCACCCTCTTCTGGCTCACCGCCTTCTTCCTCTTCTACGGTCTCGTCCCCATCTTCGGCGGCGACAGCCTCGGCCTCGTCGGCGCCGATGAGCCCCGCTACGCCCAGGTCGCGCGCGAAATGCTCGCCCGCCGCGATTACGTCACCCCCGTCCTCTGGGGCCATCCCTGGCTCGAAAAACCCGCCCTCTACTACTGGCGCGCCATGTTCGCCTTCCGCGAATTCGGCGTCCACGACTGGTCCGCCCGCCTGCCCTCCGCCAGCTTCGCCTTCATGCTGGTGGTGCTCATCTACCTCCACATCCGCCGCTTCCGCAACGGCGGCCAGCTCGACGCCGCAC
>JBAUGH010000514.1:0-2333 GCA_049679565.1 Acidobacteriaceae bacterium | reverse complement strand
ACCCACCCCATCGGGCTCGGCGCGGGCGCCGGAATCGACGAGGTGTACTTCCTCCCCCTGCCCCAGCCCAAAGGCGCTGCGGAGTCGGCCGGACAACTGGCTGTGGTCGATCTGAGCGGGGCCCTGGCCGCGGCGGAGCCTTCCGGGATTGAGCCCGAGACCCTGACCCTGGAGTCGATTCTGGCGACGCTGCACGCAAATCTGCCGGATGTGACCCAGGTGCATTTTCTTGTCGATGGGCAGCCGCGAGAGACGCTGGCGGGCCATGCGGATTTGACCCGGACCTATCTGGCGACCGACCCGCCGATCGCCCCGGCGGAGACCGGCCGATGAAAATCGGCGTCTTCGATTCCGGATTCGGCGGCCTGACCGTGCTGCGCGCGCTGATAGAGGCCATGCCGGCCGCGGAGTATGCCTACTTGGGCGACACCGCGCGGCTCCCCTACGGTGCGAAGTCGCCCGCCACAGTGGCGCGCTATGCAACCTCGAGCGCGCAGTTTCTCGCCGAGCAGGGCGCGGAGTTTCTGGTGATCGCCTGCAATACCGCCAGCGCGCTGGCCCTGGACGCGATCCGCGATGCGGTCAGCGTTCCGGTTCTGGGCGTGGTGGAAACGGGCGCGAACGCAGCTTCGGCGCATTCCCGGACACGGGACGTGCTGGTGATGGCCACGGCGGCCACCGTGGAGAGCCACGCGTATGCGACGGCCTGCGCCGAGCGCGGGCTGCGGGCCATCGAGAAGGCGTGCCCGCTGCTGGTGCCGCTGGTGGAAGAAGGATGGATCGAGCATCCGGTGACCGCGGAGGTGCTGCGAATCTATTTGTCGGAGTTGCTCGAGCAGGCGGACGCGGCGGGATTGCAGGCCGACACGCTGGTGCTGGGCTGCACCCACTATCCGTTGCTGCGCAGCCAGATTGAGAGCGGCTTGCCGGAATCCCTGCGCGTGATCGATTCGGCCGAAGTGACCGCCGATCAGGTGCGGAAGAAACTGGGCGAAGCAAGCGGTGAGCGAGCCGGAGGCACGGCGCAGTTCTTCGCGACAGACTCGGTGAGGAAATTTCAGGCGCTGGGCAGCCGGTTCCTGGGCCGGGCGATCGGCGAGGTGCAACTGGTGGACCTCGGCGGCTAGGGCAGGTTACAGGGCCCGGTGCACGGTGCCCAGTCCACAGTGCTCAGTGCACAGTACCTGGTGCCCAGTCCACAGCGCTCAGCCCATAGTGCTCGGTTAAAACCGATGTGGTCTACTGCGGCGGCCGCTGCTCGAGCGTGGGTGTGTCCGCCGGCTGGTTCACCGGCAGCGGCGTCCCGGCTGCGCGCGACGTCGTCACCGTGATCGGGGACTGCAGGGAAAAATTCACCAGGGTTTCCGAGGGGATCTCGACCTGCTGGCCGCGGGTTGCGCCGGTCACCGCGCCGCCGGCTCCGGCGCCCGCGACGGCGCCGATGGCTGCGCCTTTGCCGCCGCCGGCCAGGGCTCCGATGAGCGTGCCGAGAACCGCGCCGCCCCCCACCTTCTCAGCCGCGCTCTTGCCTCGTGCTGCGCCCTGTCTCTGCCAGGTGTCGGTGACGATGGCCACGTGGTCGCCGCGCATGTCGATGCGGGTCAGCTCAATCGAAAGCAGCGATGTGCCGCGGAAATGAGCGGCATCGCGAGCATCGACTACCCGCCCGAGGATCGGCGTGCCCTGGGGGATGGCGATCATCCTGCCGACCATCAGATCTTCAGCCAGAGTGGCGTGAAACCCCATATCCGGGCTGGCCGTGGCGCTGGAGAGGTCTTCCACGATGCGAACCGGGAGGACCGTTCCAGCCTGCAGCGTGACCGCGCTTGCCGGGTCTGGCGCAGGCGGAGTCGTGGGCCCGGCGGCCGCGGCGAGCGGGGTTGGCAGCGGCTGGTTGTCCTGCGGAGGCTCAACCGGCGGATGCTCTGCAGCAACCCGGACGGGCTCCGGATTCTGATTGCGCGCCGCCGGCGGAGGACTCGGTTGGCGGATCGGCGCCGGCTGCACCGCGGGAGCTGCCGCCGCGCTTTCGAGGGGTGGCTGAGACGCAGCCGCAACCGTGAGGTTGTTGACCACGGTTCGGACGCCGGAGATCGAGCCGGCATCGTTGCCCGCCAGCGCGCGCGACGCCGGATCGGTCGCTGATCCGCTGAGGGTGACGCGACCCTGGTCCACAGCTACCTGAATATTCTGGCCGCCGAGGGCGCCTTCGGCGTGCAGCTTTGCCTCGATGCCGGCGGCGATCTGCGTATCGGTGGGCGGGGCGGACTGGCGGTTGCAGCCAGAGGCGGTCAACAGCAGCGCAGCGAAGACGACGACAGGCAACAGGCGGT
>JBAUGH010000513.1:0-2745 GCA_049679565.1 Acidobacteriaceae bacterium | reverse complement strand
GGTTTCGTCGGTGCTGAGGAGGCAGTAAAGGATGTCGAGGACTTCGCCGGGGATATCGGCGGGGGACAACCAGGGGGCGCGCTGCCCGAGGGAGCGCCAGCGGGCGAGGGGGGAAAAGCGGGCGCGTTTGGACAGGGGAGGCGGGCCGGGGGCGGCGGATTTAGGCGCGTGGTGACGGCAAAGGGTCTGGTTGCGCAGGGCGGCGCCGCGGCATTTTTGGCCGGTGGCAAGAACGTGGCGGCATTCGAGGGCTGGCATCATGGTGAAATCCTCCTGGCAGCAAAGGAAAAGGCCGCCCCAAAGGACGGCCTTCTTTGTTTTTGCTCTCTATTCTTAGAATACCAGATTTGGAGGATTTTACTGCCAACTTTGTTGGTGCTGGGGGCCTTTGGAATCAACAACTAAACTTTGGTAAGGGATTGACAAAAGCGGGGGGGGAGGGTACAGGGCGGAGCGTGGAGCGGGTAGGGTGGAGCGGGTAGCCGGTAGCTGGCAGCTGGAAGCTGGGGGTGGTGTTTCCCTGGGTGCTGTTCCCGGAGCCGGGTTGCGGAGGGCGATGGATTGCCGTGCTTCCTGGTCCGGGGAACAGCCTAAGGGTGCTTCGCCGTCCTGAAGATCAGGCGAGGTCGAAGCGGTCGAGGTTCATGACTTTCGTCCAGGCAGCGGCGAAGTCGTGGACGAATTTCTCCTTTGCATCCGCGCTTGCGTAGACCTCGGCGAGGGCGCGGAGCTGAGAGTTGGAACCGAAGACCAGATCGACGCGGGTGGCGGTCCACTTCGGCTTGCCGGTTTTGCGATCGCGCCCTTCATAGACTTCATGGGAGCCGGAGACGGGCTGCCACTCGGTGGCCATGTCGAGCAGGTTGACGAAGAAGTCGTTGGTGAGGGCCTCGGGCTTCTGGGTGAGGACGCCGTGCTTTGTCCTGCCGATGTTGGTGTTGAGCACGCGCATGCCTCCGATGAGGACGGTCATCTCAGGCGCGGTGAGGGTGAGCAGCTGCGCTTTGTCGATGAGCAGCACGTCGGAAGAGACGCTGTATTTGCCTTTGAGGTAGCTGCGGAAGCCGTCGGCGACGGGTTCGAGGACGGCCATGGCTTCCACGTCGGTTTGCTGCTGGGAGGCGTCGGCGCGGCCGGGGGAGAAGGGGAGATTGACGGGGACGCCGGCATTCTTCGCGGCCTGCTCGATGCCCGCGTCGCCGGCGAGGACGATGAGGTCGGCGAGCGAGACTTTTTTGCCGCCGGACTGCGCCTGGTTGAATCCGGTCTGGATGCCTTCGAGGGTGGTGAGGACTTTTTTGAGCTGCTCGGGCTGGTTGACTTCCCAATCCTTTTGCGGAGCGAGGCGGATGCGGGCGCCGTTGGCGCCGCCGCGCTTGTCGGAGCCGCGGAAGGTGGAGGCCGAGGCCCAGGCGGTGGAGGCCAGCTCGGAGACGGAGAGGCCGGAGGCGAGGATTTTCGCCTTGAGAGCGGCGACGTCCTGCGCGTCGATCAGCGGATGGTTGACGGCGGGGATGGGATCCTGCCAGACGAGCTCTTCGGCGGGGACTTCGGGGCCGAGGTAGCGGGCGCGGGGCCCCATGTCGCGGTGGGTGAGCTTGAACCAGGCGCGGGCGAAAGCGTCGGCGAACTGGTCGGGGTGCTCGAGAAAGCGGCGCGCGATTTTCTCATAGAGGGGATCGACGCGGAGAGCGAGGTCGGTGGTGAGCATGGAGGGGGCGTGACGCTTTGCCGGGTCGTGCGCGTCGGGCACGGTGGCGGCGCCGGCATCGCCCTTCGGCTTCCACTGATTCGCGCCGGCGGGGCTTTTGGTCAGCTCCCAGTCGTAGCCGAAGAGGTTGATGAAGAAGTTATTGCTCCACTTTGTGGGGGTGGTGGTCCAGGTGACTTCGAGGCCGCTGGTGATGGCGTCGCCGCCAGCGCCGGTGCCAAAGCTGTTCTTCCAGCCGAGGCCCTGCTGCTCGACGGGAGCGGCTTCCGGCTCAGCCGCGACGTTGGTGGCAGGGGCTGCGCCGTGGGTCTTGCCAAAGGTATGGCCGCCGGCAATGAGGGCGACGGTTTCCTCGTCGTTCATGGCCATGCGCTTGAAGGTTTCGCGGATATCGTGGGCCGCGGCGATGGGATCGGGGTTGCCGTCGGGGCCTTCGGGGTTCACGTAGATGAGACCCATCTGGACGGCGGCGAGAGGATTTTCGAGGTTGCGTTCAGGGAGGTTGCGTTCAGGGAGGTCACGGGATTTCTCGGTGCCGTGCAGCTCGGCTTCGGCGACGAGCGGGCCGTCGCCGGAGGCGGCATAGCGGACGTCGCCGCCCAGCCAGGTTTTTTCGCGGCCCCAGTAGACGTCCTGATCGGGCTCCCAGACATCGGGGCGGCCGCCGGCGAAGCCAAAGGTTTTGAAGCCCATGGATTCGAGAGCAACGTTGCCGGCGAGGATCATGAGGTCGGCCCAGGAGATTTTGCGGCCGTATTTTTGCTTGATGGGCCAGAGCAGGCGGCGAGCTTTATCGAGGCTGACGTTGTCGGGCCAGCTGTTGAGGGGGGCGAAGCGCTGCTGGCCGCGGCCGGCGCCACCGCGGCCGTCGCCGATGCGATAAGTGCCGGCGCTGTGCCAGGCCATGCGGATGAAGAGCGGGCCGTAGTGGCCGAAGTCGGCGGGCCACCAGTCCTGGGAGTCGGTCAGGAGCGCGAGGAGGTCTTTTTTGACGGCGGGGAGGTCGAGGGATTTGAACGCCTCGACGTAATCGA
>JBAUGH010000512.1:0-4749 GCA_049679565.1 Acidobacteriaceae bacterium | reverse complement strand
GAGCGAGATCAGGGCCGCGACCAAGAGGATCCTGTTGACTGCGTGACTCATGAAGCGCTTGCCCTATTGTAGGGGCAGGGGCCGCCGCATGCCGATGGTAAACTGAGGCTTCCGGCGAACTTCCCGGGCCCCGCCAGCCACCAGTGTTTCCTCCGGCATCTCCTGATGGACAGCAAGCACATCCGCAATTTCGCGATCATCGCCCATATCGATCATGGAAAGTCCACGCTCTCCGACCGGCTGCTGGAGCTGACCGGCTCGCTGACCGCGCGCGAGATGCACGCGCAGGTGCTGGATGCGATGGATTTGGAGCGGGAGCGGGGCATCACCATCAAGGCTCACTCGGTGCGCATGATGTATCCGGCCCACGACGGGCAGCTTTACCAGCTGAACCTTATCGACACGCCGGGCCATGTGGACTTCAGCTACGAAGTCTCGCGTTCGCTGGCCTCGTGCGAGGGCGCGCTGCTGGTTGTGGACGCGTCGCAGGGGGTGGAAGCGCAGACGCTGGCCAACGCGTACCTTGCGATCAATCACGGCCTCGAGATCATTCCCGTGATCAACAAGATCGATCTGCCCAGCGCGGACATTGCGCGCACGCAGGAAATGATCGAGCAGGCCGTTGGGCTCGACGCCTCGGGCGCCATCCCGGTGAGCGCGAAAACCGGGCAGGGCGTGCCGGACATCCTCGAGGCGATCGTGAATCGGCTGCCGCCACCGAAGGGCGATGCGGAGGCGCCGCTGCAGGCGCTGATTTTCGATTCCTGGTTCGACCCGTACCGCGGGGTCATCGTGCTGGCGCGGGTGGTGCAGGGACGGATGCGCAAGGGCATGCGGATCCGGCTGATGTGGAACGGCAAGGTCTTCGATGTCGAGTCGATGGGCGTGCTCACGCCGAAGCCGGTGGAGATCGAGGAGCTTTCGGCGGGCGAAGTCGGATTCTTCGTTGCCACCATCAAGAACGTTTCCGATACCCGGGTAGGCGACACCATCACCGAGGACGCTCGGCCCGCGGCCCACGCGCTGCCTGGCTTTGAAGAGATCAAGCCGATGGTGTTTGCCGGCATTTACACAGTCGATTCGCACGAGCACACCCTGCTGCGCGACGCTCTGGAAAAGCTGAAGCTCAACGATTCCTCCTTCTTCTTCGAGCCGGAAAGCTCGGTGGCGCTGGGCTTCGGGTTCCGCTGCGGCTTCCTCGGGCTGCTGCATATGGAGATCATCCAGGAGCGGCTGGAGCGCGAGTTCGATCTGGACCTGATCACGACGGCGCCGAGCGTGCGCTACCGGATCACGCTGACCGACGATTCGGTGATCGAGGTGGACAATCCCTCCCGCTGGCCGGACCCGAGCGAGATCGTCAAGGTGGAGGAGCCGATGATCACGGCGACGATCCTCACCAACGAGGAGTACGTGGGCGGCATTCTGAAGCTGGTGGAGGAAAAGCGCGGCAAGCAGAAGAACTTCGAGTACGTGTCTTCGACGCGGGTGATGCTGACTTACGAGCTGCCGCTCAACGAGATCGTGCTGGACTTCTACGACCGGCTGAAAAGTGTGAGCCGCGGTTACGCATCGCTGGACTACCATCTTTCCGGCAGCTGGGAATCGCCCATGGTGAAGATGGACATCCTGGTCTCGGGGGAGCCGGTGGATGCGCTGTCGATCATCGTGCACCGCGACTTCGCGTACGACCGGGGGCGGGCGCTGGTGTCGAAGATGCGGGAGCTGATCCCGCGGCAGCAGTTCGAAGTCGCGATCCAGGCGGCGATCGGGGCGAAGATCATCGCCCGGGAAACGGTCTCGGCGCTGCGCAAGAACGTGCTGGCCAAGTGCTACGGCGGGGACATCAGCCGCAAGCGCAAGCTCCTCGAGAAGCAAAAAGAGGGCAAGAAGCGCATGAAGCGGATCGGCAAAGTGGACATTCCGCAGGAAGCCTTCCTGGCGGTTCTGAAGGTCGGCGAAGACAGCAACCGGTAGCCGAAATCAGCGGTATCCGCCAGGGTGCCCGCGTGCTACTGTGGAAGCCGAAGTCAGGGTCGCAGTTCAATCCCCAGCCCTCGAGTTCGCAAAATGGAGACGCCGGAAGCCAGGGCAGAGCAGTTGTTCGGAGAGGCTCTCGATGTGCCGCGGGAGGGGCGCACTGCGTTCCTCGAGCGCGCGTGCGGGGGCGCTGCGGAAATGCGGCTGCGAGTGGAAGCGCTGCTGGCCGAGCATGACCGGCTGAGCGGATTCCTGGTGGAGCCGATTCTGGCAGCGGGGGCGGAAACCATCGCGGAGCCGGCAGCCGAGCGGGGCCAGCTGGATTCGGGCACGCGTCTTGGACGCTACGTGATCGAGGAGCGGCTGGGCGCGGGCGCGATGGGGGTGGTGTATCGGGCGCGGGACGAGAAACTGGAGCGCTCGGTGGCGCTCAAGACAATCACGCCGGGGATGCTGGCGGGAGACGAGGCGCGGCGGCATTTCCGGCGGGAAGCGCTGGCCCTGGCCAGGCTGAACCATCCCTGCATAGCGGCGGTCTACGACGCAGGCGAGCAGGACGGGGTGAATTTCATTGTGATGGAGTACGTGCGCGGCGAGTCGCTGGCGGCGAAGCTGCGGAGCGGGGCGATGGGGGCGCGGGAGGCGACGGCCATCGTGCTGGAGATTGCCGAGGCGATGGAGGAAGCGCACGAGCAGGGCGTAATCCATCGCGATCTGAAGCCGGCGAACGCGATGGTGACGGCGAAGAACCACGTCAAGGTTCTCGACTTCGGGCTGGCCAGGATGCTGGCCGGAGCCGATGCCACCCAGTCGATGGAAACCCAGGGATTGCTGGGAACGCCGCAGTATATGTCGCCGGAGCAGGCGCTGGGCAAGCCGCTGGATGCGCGCTCGGACCTGTGGAGCCTGGGAGCGTTGTATTACGAGCTTCTGGCGGGCAAGCCGCCGTTTGAGGGGGGCAGCAGCCTCGCGGTGCTGCAGAGGATCACGCAGGAGCCGCTGGCGCCGCTGCGCGGCGTTCGGCCGGATATCCCGCAGAAGGCGGAGCAGATCGTCGACCGCGCGCTGCGGAAGGACACGGCGCAGCGGTATCAGTCTGCGGTAGCCATGGCGCGGGATCTGCGCGGGCTGCTGGAGGCGATGAGCGGGCCGGTCGTGGGCCGGGGGGCATCGCGGAGCCGGCGCTGGGTAGCGGCAATGGCGGTTGTATTGGCGGCGGCGCTTCTGGCTGGAGGGTGGTGGCTTTACCGGCGCGCGGCGGAGCGGCGATGGGCGCGGGAAGAGGCGATTCCCCGGATCGCGCAACTGCTCGATGCGCGGCAGTCGCTGGCGGCGTTTCTGGTGCTGCAAAGGGCCGAGAAGATCCTGCCGGGGGAGGCGCAGCTGGGGCGGTTGGCCGCAGAGAACACGGAGACGGTGTCAATCGGGTCCGATCCGGCGGGCGCGGAGGTGGCGATCCAGGATTATCTGAAACCGAAGAGCGCCTGGTTTGCGCTGGGCACGACACCGCTGAAGAATGTGCGGGTTCCCAAGGGATATTTTCGCTGGAAAGTATCGAAGCCGGGTGTGGGGGAGCTGATCGAAGCGCCGGAGAACGCGGCGCAGATGGAGTTCCCGCTGGCAGCGGCGCAAAGGGTCCCGGCGGGGATGGTTTATGTGCCGGCGGCGACGTGGGAGACTTACGAAGGATTCTTCGGCTTCCTGGGCCCCTTCCAGTTGCCCCCGTACTATATCGATCGGTACGAAGTGACGAACCGGGAGTATCAGCAGTTTGTCGATGCCGGAGGATATGCGAACCCGCGCTACTGGCCAGCGGAATTCCATGAGAATGGCCGAGCGGTGCCGTGGGCCGAAGGGGTGGCGCGGTTCCGCGATACGACGGGGCGGCCGGGGCCGGCGACATGGGCAGCGGGGCACTATCCGGAGGGGCATGGGGATTTCCCGGTGAACGGGGTGAGCTGGTATGAGGCCGCAGCCTATGCGGCGTTTGCCGGCAAGAGCCTGCCGGTGCTGGGACAGTGGTATCAGGCTGCGCCGCCGGACGATCCTGAGTACACCGTGCAGCTGAGCAACATCTCCGCGAGCGCGCTCGCCCCGGTGGGCACGTACCAGGGGGTTGGCCCATATGGGACCTATGACATGGCGGGAAATGTGCGGGAGTGGGTGGCCAATGCCACGGAACCCGATCTCCGCTTCATTCTCGGCGGGTCGTGGAGATCGCAGGCCTACCTGTACAACGATCCGGAAGCGCTGCCGCCGTTCGACCGCTCGGACGGCAACGGCTTCCGCTGCGTGCGCAA
This sequence comes from Acidobacteriaceae bacterium, assembly GCA_049679565.1. GTDB lineage: Bacteria > Acidobacteriota > Terriglobia > Terriglobales > Acidobacteriaceae > Palsa-343. The sequence goes on along the minus strand of JBAUGH010000512.1, from coordinate 469 downwards.
TCTCGGGCCGGTACCGAAAGAGGCTGCGGCGCCCTATCACCATGCGGTTCGGGATTTTGCCGCCTACAAGCCGGCGAGCGACGAGGTCTTCCACGCCTATCAGCTTCTCTATGCTTATCCGAAGACGCCGCTGAACGTCGAAGACGGCGGGGTGGTCCAGGAAACCGAGGACTGGCGGGAAGAGAAGGTCACCTTCGATGCGGCCTACAACGGCGAGCGGATGGCGGCGTATCTGTTTCTGCCCAAGCGCGTGCGCCCGCCCTACCAGACGGTCCTGTTCTTCCCCAGCGCGCGCGTGGAGCTGCTGCCGCCGGACAGCAGTCACCTGGGCGATCTGCAGTTCTTCGACTACATCGTGCAGAGCGGGCGGGCGGTGATGTACCCGGTGTATCAGGATACCTACGAGCGGCAGCTGACCTACCACCAGCCGCTGGCGTTCCAGGAAGTATCGCTCACAACGGAGTGGTAC
>JBAUGH010000511.1:0-3595 GCA_049679565.1 Acidobacteriaceae bacterium | reverse complement strand
CTCTTCAGCGGGTACACAGGAGGCAGCTGCGATGAGTAACGGCGCCTTTCAGGCTGGCACGTGGGTTTCTCTTCCCTCGAATTGCACGCATAGCTACAGGGTCACGTTTTACCGCTGCGCCAGCTGGGGCATGCAACTGATTCTGAAATGTGTGAGCTGGGCAGAGCAGGAAACGGTTCAATGTATCTCGTGGGCATGGCAGCAGGTGGAGAAGTGCAGCTGGTGGTCATGGTTCTTTTGCGTGCTGTTTGCCATCGTGACAACGCTGGTGTGCCTGGCCTCCGGACTGGTGGTGAGCATTGTCTGCACCGCGGTCGGCTTTGTCGAGATCGTGGTGTGCCTGGTCTGGAGTCTCATTTCGATCGTCTTCTGTCTCTCCAGGGCGAATGGAGGCACGGCCTTCGTGCTCACCGATGGCTCCATCATGATGCAGGAGTTCATCGGCGCCGACCTGTACTATCTCGGAATCGGGCTGGTCGGATGGGGCACCAACCGCTGGTGGAAGCTGACGCCTGACGCGTCCGGCAGCTACGCCAACGGGAGCTGGAGCCAGCTGGCCAACTCCCATGTGGCGCGCACCTTTTACGCTTCCGGAGTTCTTGCCGATGGGCGGGTGGTGGTGTGCGGCGGAGAGTACTCGGAGGATTCCCTCGGCATGGTCGAGGAGGATGACAACAATACCTGCGAAATCTACGATCCGGTGGCGAATACCTGGACCACGATTCCCACCCCGATGACGCCGGCTCCCAATCCCGTGCCCTGGAAACAGATCGGTGACGCTCCCTGTGCGGTGTTGCCGAACGGATCGTTCCTGCTCGGCTCAGGCAACGATGCCAACATCGCTGTGCTCGACCCGGCCAGCCTGACGTGGACCGCGATGAAGCCGAGAAAGGGCGGCTTCAGCAGCGATGAAGACAGCTGGGTGCTGATGCCCGACAACACCGTGGTGGGTCCGAGTTGCCAGCATGCGCCGTACACAACCACCTGGGTGTACAGAATTGCTACCGATAGCTGGGAACAGGGCAACGATTTGCCCCATGGGGTTGTCGACGTAGCCGAGAAGGAGATCGGCCCGGGACTGTTGCTGTATGACGGCACAGCCTTCTTCATCGGCGCCAACCAGCACACCGCGATTTACAATCCCGCGACCTCGGCGTGGACCAATGGTCCCGATCTGCCGAATCAGATGTCGGGAGGCCAGAGCGTGACCCTGGGGATTGAGGATGGTCCGGCAGCGCTGCTGGTGAACGGCAATGTCCTGTTCAGCGCAGGCGCGCCGTCCAGCGATCCCGCCGGAAACACATGGAGCTCGCCCTGCTGGTTTTTCGAGTACGACGGCAGCAGCTTTCAGCGCACGAACGATCCGCCCAACAATTTCACCTACACCTACACCACGCGGCTGCTGCTGCTTCCCAACGGAGATATTCTCTACTGCCAGTCCAGCGATTCTTCGTTTTACGCTTACCATTCCGATGCGGCCGTGCCCGAGGACAGCTATCGCCCGGTGATCCAGTCCTGCCCCTCGTCGATTCAGGCGGGCACGACGATTCAGATTTCCGGGATGCAGTTCAACGGGCTCTCGCAGGCCGTGGGATACGGCGACGACAGCATGACCGCAACCAATTATCCGCTGGTGCGCATCGTCAACAAGCAGACGAATCACGTTCAGTATTGCCGTACCCATGATCACACCACGATCGGCGGCAATGGCAACCCCAGGCCCTCCATGGGGGTTGCCACCGGCGCAGCGGTCATTACAACCAGCGTCGATATTCCGATTGGCATCGATTCAGGCGACGCCATGCTGTTCGTGGTGGCGAACGGCATACCGTCTCAGCCGTTTCCGGTTACGGTCACGACCGGGCTGTTTTGAGGCGATTCCGGCGGAAGGCATACCAGGCGATACCAAGCGACTTGCCAAGGCAAGCCGCCAGAAACGACACCAGGAAAACTCTGAGGGCGATGCCTGCGATCGAAAGACCCCAGGCCGTCCTGTGCCACCCATACCAGGCAGCGGCAAGAACGAATCCGCCGGCCAGGAACTTCGCTCCCATGGAGCAGCCACAGGAGTCGTCTCCGCCGGAGCGGGGGATGAGCCGGGGCAACGAGGTCCATGTGCTGCGAGAACCTCGTACCCGCCGGCGGCCGATCCGCCTTCGTTGCAACATGGGCGACCTCAATCCAGGGGTGCGTCGGAGCAAACAGGGAGAACGTTGTCAGATCATAACCCGGGGCCAACGCTCCCTGCGGCCCCCTTGTCACATGGGCGGGAACGGGTTCGTCCCACAGGTAGCGAAGCGGGAGGATACTGGACCATGGCTGCGCTCGAGAGGAGGAATCGGACGATGACCAACACGATGCAGCGGGCAGAGAACCCGGAAGTCATGGGGCCCGGGCAGGGCGAGCAACACGATGAGCCGTACCTGGCGCCGGTGGAGAAACCCGGCGGGCTGATGATGAAGCTGGTGTACCGGATGACGCGCAAACGGTTCGGCAAAGTGCTGACGCCGCTCAGGGTATTTGCGGCGCGGTTGCCGCTGGGGTTCGGGAAATTCACGGGAAAGATCGCTCAGCTGGATCAGAAGCTCACCTTGCCCAGGGAGACGGTGATGCTGATCCGCGAGCAGGTGGCGCGCACCAACGTGTGCCTGTTCTGCATCGACATCGGGCGGTGGTTCTCGATCCAGCAGTCGATGAATCAGGCGAAGTTCGACGCGCTCGAGGAGTACCGGACGAATCCGCTGTTCAGCGAGAAGGAGCGGGCAGCGCTCGATTACGCGACGCTGCTGACGCGGGAGAAGCGCATGGATGCGGGGACCTTTGGGCGGCTGCGGCAGCACTACTCCGAGCGGGAAGTCTGCGAGATCGTCTGGCTGGTGGCCACCGAGCACGTGTACAACATGACCAACATCGGGTTGAATATCCACTCAGACATGCTGTGCCAGCCGGGCAGGCGGCCGAGCTGAAGGGGCGAAAGGCGAGCAACAGCCAGCCGGGGGGCCGGCAGACTTCCAGCAGGAAGCCAGCGAAGGACGGCGAGTCAGGCGGCGGGGAGCTTGCCGGGCTCGAGCTCCAAAGGGAGCTCGTCCTGCCTGGATTGGGCTGCGCGGCCGCCATGGTTGCGCAAACGCAGGAGCAGTTGCAACGGGTGGACGGGTTTCTCGAGGAGCTCGAAGGGATAACCGAGACGGCGCGCCTCCAGCAGCCGATCGTGAGCGCCTGCTTGTCCGGAGAAGAGAACAATGCGGCACGCATGGCCGGCGCGGCGGAGGGCGATGGCCAGCTCGACGCCGGTCATCGATGGCATGATCACGTCGGCCAGCAGGATGTCGGGAGGATCCTCGAGGGCGCGGACCAGAGCCTGGCCAGGATTATGAAATGCCACGGCCTGAAAACCGCTTTTGCAGAGGATCGCGGCAAGAGTTTCGGCGATGATCCATTCGTCGTCGACGACGAAGACGCGCGGGATTGCAGGCTCGTTCACAGGCAACTCCAGGCAGGCAAACCGAGACGCAACGGGGGAAGGAAAGCAGCCCACGCCACCGTGGCGCACCGTCACAGAGATCGCTTGGATGAGCCTTGATGCGGGTTGGTT
>JBAUGH010000510.1:0-2369 GCA_049679565.1 Acidobacteriaceae bacterium | reverse complement strand
TCGTCGGAGGAGATGGATGTCGAGACGACCTCCTCCTCTTCCTCGTCCTCGCCGAAGCTGTCCTCCAGCTCCTCCATGTCATCCTCAGTTTCGGGCTCGAATTCGCCATCACCGCTTGCATAAAGTCTGTATTCGTCCTGCATCAGAAATGCCCTCCGGGCTCCGAGTCAGTTTGCACCGCTGTATGAGTATGCCAGAAAATCGGCAAACCCTCGCGCGGCGGATTATAGCAACAGATGACCTGCATGCGCAGGAAATCGCGGAAGCAGAGCAGCCCTGTCGAAGTAGGATGCAAACAGTGCGTAGGGCCGACCCGCAGCGCTCCGGCCGGCACAATCAGCCAATGCGTTTCGATCTGGTCACCATCTTTCCGGAGTTCTTCTCGAGCATCCTGAGCCACGGGGTGCTGCGGCGGGCCATTGCCTCGGGGAGGGTGGAGGTTGGGGTTCACGACCTCCGCGCCTTCACCCACGACCGGCATCGGACGGTGGACGACCGTCCGTTCGGGGGCGGCGAGGGCATGGTGCTGAAGCCCGAGCCGCTCGCCGAAGCCCTGGAGTCGCTGGGCGTGCGGGCCAAGGCGGAGCAGGATCATGACACCGGGCGCGAGCAGGCGATCCTGCTGTCGGCCCAGGGGCGGCGATTCACCCAGGCTGCCGCGCGCGAACTCGCCGGGCTGGAACGGGTGGTGCTGCTCTGCGGCCGCTACGAAGGCGTGGATGAGCGGGTGAACCAGCTGTTCTGCGACCGGGAGCTGTCCGTCGGCGACTACGTGCTTTCGGGCGGCGAGCTGGCCGCGGCCATCGTGCTCGATGCGACCGCGCGTCTGCTGCCGGGGGTGCTCGGCAATGAGGCGTCGAGCGAGTACGAGAGCTTCGGGCCGGCGGACGCGGGCATGGAGCCGGACGCCGACGGCGCCCCTCCGCGATCCACCCATGGCGCCGGCGGGCTGCTCGACTATCCCCACTACACACGGCCGCAGGAGTTCCGCGGGTTGGCCGCTCCGGCCGTGCTGGCGGGCGGAGATCACGCCGCGATCCGGCGGTGGCGGCGGGAGCGTGCGCTCGAGAAGACGTGGCGCAACCGCCCTGATCTGCTGGCGGGAGCTGACCTGAGCGACGAGGACCGTCGGTATCTGCGGTCGCTGGGCTGGGCGGCGGAACGTTGACGGATCCCCCCCGGTTCCCTGGTTTGTTTTGTGCGGAGACTCGGAACTCACGTGGGATGAAGGAATTGGGAGATTCCTTCGAGCCATGCCCGTCGCCAGGCGAAAGACGATGCGCACAGAACGGTGCACGGTGCGGGGGCCGTCGGATGGGCAGGCTAGGGCTGCGGGGGCGCGGCCGGAGTCAGCAGGGATTTGAGCTGGGCGATGAGGTTGTCGTTGGCGGCGGCAATATTCTTTCGCCAGGTTTCTGCCCGATTGGCGAGTTGGACGGGTTGGGTGAGAGTCCAGAGCGCGAAGTGGGTTTTAGCGTCGTAGAGCGTGAGGAGGAGCTGGAAATCGGCGGTACCGACGCCACAGCCGGTTTGCTGCTCCTCAACCCGGATCTCAAAGACGAGGTCGGCGTCGGCCGGGGCGGCGACCAGCTGATAGCGTCCCCAGGATTTCAGTGCGGCGTAGAGAGAGTCGTAGGGCTCGGTGGGCTGGACGCCGAAGTGGCCGTAGAGCGCCTGGGAGTAGGCGTCCATGCCCGCGTTGGCGAGGAAGACTTTTTGGCCGCTGAGAATCCCGGAGGGAATGGGTGCGGGTGGCGGGGTGGCGGCTTGCTGCGCGAAAAGGACAGGAGCGGCGAGCAGGATCAGGGCAGGCAGAAATGCGAATCGGAACGGTGACATAAGGGCCCTCGGTCGATGCGATTTTGACGCAACGGTGTGAGACGGGGGAGGGAGGGAGAAAGATGCCCGGGAGAAGCGGTCAGGGTACAGCGTGCAGCGTTCAGGAACAGCTCTGCCCACTCAAGCCAACATCCGCCTTGAGTGGGCAACTGAAGATCGATTCGACCGATGGCAGTTTAGTGGATGCGGATGTCCCCGGAGCCAGTTTGGATGCGGAGGGTCGGTCCTCCTCCGTTGATGTCGCCCTGGATGTGATGCCGCTCGAGCGCTCCATGGGTGGAGATGGGCGGGTCGCTGTGGACCGAGCCCGAGCCGGTGCTGGCGTCGAGGGTGCAGCGGGCACCGCCGATATTGAGAGTCACCGAGCCGGAGCCGGTATCGAGCTTCCAGTCGGCGTTCGGATGGCCGCCGATCTCGATGTCGCCGGAGCCCGTTTGGGCGTAGAGGGCGCCGTCCACACCCTGCAGGTGGATGCTGCCGCTGCCCGTGGTGGCCCGCACGTCGCTGGCCGACTGCAGTCCGGCGCGGAT
>JBAUGH010000509.1:0-3943 GCA_049679565.1 Acidobacteriaceae bacterium | reverse complement strand
ATGCAGTTCGTGCCGCTGTGGATGTGCATGCGGCTTTTCCCGGACTGGGTGGGAACGCACGAGGAGCTGGGAGTGGTCCTGGCAATCTTTGTAACCCTGCTGGTGCCGTCGTATCTGCTTTCGCGACTGCTGAAGACCTGGGTGATCGATTGGTACGATCTGCTGGCGTGTGAGGGAAAGTCGCGGGATGTGATGCTGGGCGCTAATCGCACTTCCTATCTGCTGCTGGCGGTGACCGGATGCGCGCTGCTGATCAAGGCGTATCACGGGGGCTAGGGGACTGGCCGTCCGGAGGGACTGGCCGTCCCAGGCGGGCGCGCTTCGCGCATTCTCCTGAAATCCGTCTCTGATACCACGCACGTTGTGCGCGGGCCGGCTCGACTCCTGGTAGGATGAGGAGTTCGCCGGGGAGACCTGCCATGTCTGTGAAGACCATCATCGAGCCGTTTCGGATCAAGAGCGTCGAGCCGATTCGCTGGACGACGCGGGTGCAGCGCGAGGAACTGCTCGAGGCCGCGCACTACAACATGTTTCTGCTGCAGGCCGACGATGTGCTGATCGATCTGTTGACGGACTCGGGGACGGGCGCCATGTCGACGCACCAGTGGGCGGCGATCATGGAAGGTGACGAGAGCTACGCGGGGAGTCGCAGTTTCGACCGGTTCCGGAACTCAATTCAGGACATCTTTGGTTACAAACACGTGATTCCGACGCACCAGGGCCGGGCGGCAGAGCGGATTCTATTCGGCGTGTCATGCAAAAAGGGCGACGTGGTGCCGAACAACACGCATTTCGACACCACGCGGGCCAACGTAGAATTCACGGGCGCGGAAGCGGTGGATCTGCTGACCGACGAGGGGCGGAAGCCGGCTTCGACCGCGCCGTTCAAGGGAAATATGGATGTCGCGGCGCTGGAGGCGCTAATCGGGAAGGTTGGGCGTGGGCGAATTCCTTTAGTGATGCTGACCGTGACGAATAACTCGGGAGGCGGCCAGCCGGTTTCGATGGAGAACGTAAAGGCGGTGAGCGCGGTGTGCCGGCGCGAGGGGATACCGCTGTACTTTGACGCCTGCCGGTTTGCGGAGAACGCGTGGTTCATCAAGCTGCGCGAGCCGGGCTATGCGGACCAGACGCCGAAGGCGATTGCGCAGGAGATGTTCGGGTACGGTGACGGGTGCACCATGTCGGCGAAGAAAGACGGGATGGCGAACATCGGCGGCTTTCTGTGCACGAATGACGACAAGCTGGCGCAGCAGGAGAAGGACCTGCTGATTCTGACCGAGGGGTATCCAACCTACGGCGGCCTGGCGGGGCGGGACCTGGAAGCGATTGCGGTGGGCGTGCAGGAGGCGCTGGAGGAGGATTATCTTCGTTACCGAATCGCTTCGACGGCGTATCTGGGAAATCATGTTGCGGCGGAGGGCGTGCCCATTGTGCAGCCGCCGGGAGGGCACGCGATTTATCTCGATGCGCGGGCATTTCTGCCGCATATTCCGCAGGAGCAGTTTCCCGGCGTGGCGCTGTCGTGCGAGCTGTATCTGGAGGGCGGGGTGCGATCGGTGGAGATCGGGACGCTGATGTTTGCCGGCGCGGCGCAGATGGATCTGGTGCGGCTGGCGATTCCGCGGCGTGTCTACACGCAGAGCCACGTGGATTACCTGGTGGAGGTAATTCTGGAGGTGTGGCGGAAGCGGGAGGGGATTCGGGGGATGCGGCTGACGTATGAGGCGCCGTTTCTGCGGCACTTCACGGCGCGGCTGGAGAGGGTGTAGCGGGTCCCTGGGAAGCCAAGGGGACCCGCGGCGGCTTTTACGCGACGACTTCGATGCCCATGGAGCGGGCGGTGCCCTTGATGCTCTTCACCGCCGCTTCGACGGAGGCGGCGTTGAGGTCGGGCATCTTCTGCTTCGCGATCTCGAGGACCTGGGCTTCAGAGACCTTGCCCACCTTGTCCTTATTGGGCGTGCCGGAGCCCTTGGCGAGGTTGGCGGCTTTCTTCAGCAGGATGGACGCCGGAGGCGTCTTGGTGATGAAGGTGAAGGTGCGGTCGGTATAGACGGTGATGACCACGGGGATGATGAGGCCGGCCATCTCCTTGTTCTGCGTACGGGCGTTGAACTGCTTGCAGAACTCCATGATGTTGACCTGAGCCTGGCCGAGAGCGGGGCCGACGGGCGGCGCGGGCGTGGCTTTGCCGGCTTCGATCTGTAGCTTTACCTGAGTAGCGATTTTTTTTGTTGGAGGCATTTCAAAAACCTTTCAGCTTTTAGCTTCCAGCTTTTAGCTGTCAGCTGATTCTCAGCACTGCAAAATTCGTTTTCGTGCACGGCAGGACAGCTGGCTAACGGCTAAAAGCCAGGGGCTGCTGTTACGCGATCTTTTCGACCTTGCCGAAGTCGAGTTCCACGGGGGTCGAGCGGCCGAAGATAGTGACCATGACCTTCAGGGTCTCGCGATCTTCGTTGACCTCGTCGACAACGCCGTTGAAGTTGGCGAAGGGCCCCTCGGTGATGCGGACCGATTCGGACTTCTGGAACTTGACCTTGAGGCGCGGCTTCTCTTTCGAGGTGTCGCTGCGGAAGAGAATGGATCCGACCTCGTCATCGGTAAGGGCGACAGGCTTGTCGCCGGTGCCGAGGAATCCAGTGACGCGCGGGGTGTTCTTAATGACGTGCCACAGATCGTTGTCGAGATCCATTTCGACGAGCACGTAGCCGGGGAGGAAGACGCGCTCCACGGTGCGCTTTTTGCCGTTGGTGATCTCGGTGACGGCCTCGGTAGGGATCATGACGCGCCCGATGCGGGTCTGGAGGCCGAAGGCCTGGACGCGGGTCTCGATGGACTCGCGGACCTTGCGTTCAAAACCCGAGTAGGCGTGGATGATGTACCACCGGAACTTGTCGTTTGTGGGCGGGGCAAGCTGCGGCTGTGCCGGAGCTTCTGCGCCTTCGGTTTCCGGGGCTACGTTTTGCGTTTCTTCCGCCATTCGCTTCAATCCTTCTTGCTCGTCGGCAGCGCCGATTACATCGCGCCGAGCCAGTGATACAGGTGCGTCTGCATAGGAGTCAGGATCGCATCGACCGCGTAGAAGAACGCCGCGAAGGCAAAGACGGCGATGATGACGACTACGGTGGTGGATTGCACTTCCTTCCACGAGGGGGTGACAACCTTGGTCATTTCCGAGCGGACGTCGCGGAGGAAGTCGCGGCTGCGGGTGAACAGGCTGAGGGCCCGATTGGGGACACCGTCGTCGGAGTGGATCGCTGCTGCTTTGGCCATAGACTTCTTCTTCTCGGTCTTCTCTGCTGTGGGCATTCGCCTCGCCCTGATTTCTGCGGCGCCGGGCCGCGACTTCCGTTGATCTGGCAGGGGCGGAGGGATTCGAACCCCCAAGTCCGGTTTTGGAGACCGGCAGTTTAACCGTTGAGCTTACGCCCCTGTACAACAGCTTTCAGCAGTTAGCTCTTAGCCTCCAATTCGCTCGCGGCGGGCGTGTGCCGGGCGGAACGAAACCAGCTAAAAGCTCATGGCTAACGACTAAACGCTGTGTTTACTTTGTTTCTTTGTGGGGGGTGTGCTTGCGGCAACGATTACAGAACTTCTTGAACTCGAGACGGCCGGTGGTCGTCTTCTTATTCTTCGTCGTCGAGTAGTTGCGCTCTTTGCACTCCCCGCACTGCAATGTGACAATTTCCCGCATCTTCTTATCCTACCTGATTTCCGGGGCTTTTTCCCGGCATTTTCCTTCTGAAATCGGCGGGTTCCGGGGCTTTTATCGCCCCGGAACCGTTGATTCACTTAAGGATCTCGCTGATCGTGCCTGCGCCGACGGTCCGGCCGCCTTCGCGAATCGCGAACCTGAGGCCCTTCTCCATGGCCACCGGCGTGATCAGCTCCACTTCCAGTTCCACGTTGTCCCCCGGCATCACCATCTCCGTGCCTT
>JBAUGH010000508.1:0-4364 GCA_049679565.1 Acidobacteriaceae bacterium | reverse complement strand
GCTGTTCCGCTGCAACCTGGCGTGTGCCGGCTGCGGGAAGATCCAGTATCCGCCGCACATTCTGAAGCAGGAGCTGACGCCGGAGGAGTGCTTCCGGGCCATTGAGGAGTCGGGGACGCCGATGGTGTCGATTCCGGGCGGCGAGCCTCTGCTGCATCCGCAAATGGACAAGATTGTTGCCGGCCTGGTGGCGCGGAAGAAATACGTCTACCTGTGCACCAACGCGCTGCTGCTGAAAGAGAAGCTGCACCTGTTCAAGCCGAGCAAGTATCTGTCGTTCTCTGTGCACCTGGACGGGCAGCGCGAGCACCACGATTTTTCCGTGTGCCGCGAGGGCGGATACGACATCGCGATGGAAGGGATCAAGGCGGCGGTGGCTGCGGGCTTCCGGGTGACCACGAACACGACGCTGTTCGACGGGGCCGATCCCAACTCGGTGCGCGCGCACTTCGACGATCTGATGACGGTTGGAGTTGAAGCCATGATGGTCGCGCCCGGCTATACGTACGAGAAGGCGCCGGACCAGAAGCATTTCCTCGGGCGGGCGCGATCGCGGCGGCTGTTCCGCGCGATTCTGTCGAACCGGAAGAAGAGCTGGAAGTTCAACGCCAATTATCTGTATCTCGAATTCATCATGGGCAAGCGGGATTTCCGCTGCACGCCTTGGGCGATGCCGACATTCAGCATCTTCGGCTGGCAGAAGCCCTGCTACCTGCTGCAGGACGGCTACGCGGATACGTTCCAGGAACTGCTCGACGCGACGAACTGGGAGAACTACGGCACGGAGAGCGGCAATCCGAAGTGCGCGAACTGCATGGTCCACTCCGGCTACGAGGGCACCGCGGTCAACTACACCTTCGGGTCGCTGAAGGGCCTGTGGCAGACGGCGAAGGCGATGGCGAACCTGTATCCGGACAAGGGTGCGCTCGATCTGCTCGACGAACCGGCGAAGCCGGCGCACGGCCCGCTGGTGCAGATCAACTCCCGGATTGAGACCCGGGTTGAGATGGAAGAGGGAACCAGGGTATGAACACCTCACCACGCCAACACCGGGCGCGTCGGGGGCCTCGATGAGCCAGCCAATGATCGATCCCAACGCGGTTGAGGTGATGGAAGGCCGCGAGCGCGAGCAGCTCGAGGGCTGGATTCCAGCGCTTGCCAGCGAAGAAGAGATTCGCCAGGCGCTGGAGAAAGCCTTCGATTATCGCGGCGACGTGACGCTGACGCTGAAGGATGGACGAGTGGTGCAGGGCTACGTCTTCGACCGGCGTCCAGGCGCGACGCTGCAAACATCGGCGGTGCGCATGATTCCCTCGGACGACCGGACAAAGATCAGCATTGCGTATTCCGACATCGCCGCGCTGGCCTTTACCGGCCGCGACAACGCCGCGGGAAGGACCTTCGAGGCGTGGGTGCGGAAGTACTGGGAAAAGAAAGCCGCGGGCGAGAAGAACATCGGCATCGAGGCAGAAAAGCTGGACTAGCCGCTCCCTCGACCGCGCCTGCTGCGCCATGCCAGCCGTCTTTTCCGCCGGGTCGGCGTCTAACGAAAGACAATGAATCCCCCACGCGCCAGGAGGCTGCGTATTGTCCCTTCGAATTTTGGCAGCTCTGGCGGTCGTCGCCGGCGCTGTGTCGTGCGGCGCGCAGCAGCTTGCGCTGCCGGATGCTCCGGTTCCTCAGCAGATCGCAGCGGCGTCAGAAGACACCCAGGCGCAGCAGGGTCAGGCTGGCTCGCCGGCACAGACGCAGAGCGGGAAACAATCGACCCGAACTTCGCCGGCAAACTCAAATGCGGGCGTGCCCAAAATCAACCAGCAGCCGAAACGCATCCTGGGCGTGATGCCCAATTACCGCGCGGTCAGCGCCGGCGCTCTTCCTCCTCCGCCGACACCGAAGGAAGCCTTTATGGTCGCGACCGATAACAGCTTCGACTACTCAGCGTTTGTGTTTGTGGGGATCACGTCGCTGCTGGCGGAGGGGACGAATTCGCATCCTCAGCTGGGCAAGGGAATCGGCGGGTTCTGGGCGTACTCCTGGCGCGGTTATCTCGATAAGACCGACGGCAGCTATATGGTCGATTTCGTTTTTCCCTCGTTCCTGCACGAAGACGAGCGTTATTACGCGAAAGGCGAGGGCGGCGGGAGCATTCTGGATCGGGGCGTCTACGCCGCTACTCGCATCTTCATCACGCCGAATTACCACGGGAAAAACACCTTCAACGGCGCGGAGATTCTCGGCCGCGGTGTTTCGCAGGCCATCTCTCTCGCCTACTACCCCTCGCAGACGCAGACGGTCAGCGGCTATACGGAAAAGTACGCGTACGCTCTGGGGCGGGACGCGCTGACTAACGTCTTCCGGGAGTTCTGGCCGGATATCAACGCGCGCGTGATTCACCATCACCACCATCCCGCGACCGACTGAGAGCGAGGGGGGAGCGGCAGACGGCGCCTGGCTCTAGCCCCACTTCTTCAGCTTCGGCCAAATCGTGCGCAGGTCCCAGTGCAGGCCGCGGCAGAGCCAGATGGTGTAACGCTCGTCGAGACGCGACCAGGGGTTGTCGACCTGGCCGGCAGCGATCACGGTCTGGAAGTGTCTGCGATCGCCGCTGCCGTCACTGCCCAGAACGATCATGGTGCTGCCGTCGTAATTGTGCGGCCCCCAGAACCAATAAGAATTGTGAGGGCAGATGGCAGGAGGCAGGCCGTAGCGCGGCCCGAAATAGTCGACGGCCGACGCCTCGCCCCAGTTGTTCGCGAAGATGGCCGTGCGGGCGCGTTCCGCCGGCGGCAGGCTCCAATAAACAGCGGCGGTCTTCCGCACCATGTCCTCCCATCCGAACTCGTCGGCAAAGAACTGCGGGAGGGGCCCGGTGGGCTGGTTCTCCGCTTTGAGGGGTGCGAGGCCGATGGCCTGCTGGTAACGCAGGTAGGTCCGGACGGGCAACAGGGGGATCGTCAGGGGCGCGAGCAGGGCTCCGGTGACGGCCAGGATCGCTGCGTAGCCGCCGCGCAGCCATGCGCTGCGGACCCACTGCGTGAGCGCCACCGCGCCCGCGGCGAACATCATGGGGTAGACCGGGGAAACGTAATAGTTTTTGCCCTGCAGGACCAGCAACGCGCCGACCACCGCCAGAAAGGTCCAGGCGAGGATGCGATAGCGGGCGCCGGCGCGCGTGAAGAGCAGCCATAAGACGCCGAGCACCCACAACAACGCGGAGACGGGATTGAGGATCATCGCCTGATCGACGAGAAAGGAGATGGGGCCACGGCGTATGTCCCGCGCCGTCATGCGCACATTGTGCTCGTACTCGAGGAAAGGGAAGTGGTGGCGCACCAGCCACACGAAGTGCGGGAGAAAGATCAGAATCGCGGCCAGGCAGCCCATCCAGAACCAGCGGGAGCGGAAGACGCGCCGGTGCGGCGTGAGGGCGAGGCCCAGCAGCAGGCCGGCGGCGAACAGGACAATCGTGTATTTGAGCTCCAGCCCTACGCCACAGAGAATGCCGATCCCGAGCCACCAGTGCGGGTCCTGGTCTTCGATATAGCGGAGGACGCACCAGGCGCACGCCATCCACAGCAGCGGCTCAAAAGCATTCATGGTGAACCAGTGCTGCATGAGCATGTAAATGGGAGCGGTGAGGACCGCGAGCGCGGCCAGCGCCTGGGCCATGCGTCCACCGCCCATGTGGCGGGCCATCGATCCGGCGAGGAAGACCAGCGCCGCTCCGGCAAGGGCCGGCAACAGGCGCACGGCCAGAAGCGATTCGCCCAGGGTGTGCTCGACAAGCCAGGCGATGAAGGGCATCAGCGGCGGGTGGTCGACATAGCCCCAGGTGAGGTGGCGGCCGCACGCCAGGTAATACATCTCGTCGCGAAAGATGCCGTAATGGGGGGCGGCGGCGATCTGGAGGGAAAACTTGATTCCCGCCAGCAGGGCAGCGATCGCGGTACCCGAGCGCAGCCAGCTCGTGGAGCGCTGCGCGGGGGTGGATGGAATGGCAGAGGACGAGCTCATGGACTCAGGTTCCATACGCGGCGAAAGCGGCTGCGGTTCCACCCGGGTTGGAGCCTGCTCCGGAACGGCCCCGGCGGACGAACCCGCTGCAGAGTTGTGGCGAAGAAATGGCCTGGTCCTGGGCAAGCGGCGAGGGATCGGCAAGCCGCGCTTCCAGTGTGATTCTTCGGGACGCTTTTCAACAAAACTGCTCGCGGCATCACTGCCTTTGGGGGCCGTTTCGCCTTCGCAACGCCGATTTCGCCGGGGAATTTGAGTTCTTTACTTCGAAAAGACGTCCGTGCTACTTTGTTCTACCAACTCCCCTACACCCTCCGACCAGGAGAATCCCTGTGTTTTGCGCACAG
>JBAUGH010000507.1:0-6035 GCA_049679565.1 Acidobacteriaceae bacterium | reverse complement strand
GACCTGCGGTCGAAACCGTCATCATCCCCGGCCCTCTGCGTTCCTTCCTGCGCATGGCTGCGGTAAGCCAGGAAGTGCCTCCCGGCAACGTCCTGCCTCTGGTGTCCCGCACCGTCTCCCTCTATGGCTACCAACTTGGCGGCGAAACGGAATTCCTGCACCTGCTGACGCGCTACGTGCAGTTTGCCCGGGAACTGCAGTCGATCGCCGATGCCCAGGGCGCCATCCACGTTGAGAATTGCAGCGACGCCACCCGTCTGGTGCAGGTGCTGGGCTACCGCTTCCAGCAGCCCTGCGGGCAAAAGGGCTCCTGGCTGGTCACTGAAAATCCCGACCGCGCCTTCCTGACCATCGACTCCGGCTTCCCGCTGACGGCGCTCGAAGAAGCGCTGCAGAACCACGCTTCCTTTTCCTATTCTTTCCCCGCCACCCGGGTTCCGGTTCTCTTCACGGAAAAGGCCTGGACGGGTCTCGATCCGCGCGATCACCAGGCCGGCCCGGACCTGATCGACGAGCTGCTGCACGACCAGAACCTCGACCGCCTGTACTGGGCGTTCTCCAAAGAAGACGACGAGACGCGCTCGACCCTGCTGCGCGGGCCGGGCCTGCGGGCTCTGCTGCCGATCGCGCCCGCGCTCGATTTCTACAGCAGCCAGATCGCCATCCACGATGGACGCATTCTGCTGCCGGGCGGCCCCGACGCCGATCATGACTGGCAGGATATGGTGGGGGTCACGCCCAATTCCGGCGGTGAGTTCGCGCGCCGGCTGCTGACCAAAGACCGCGGCTGGCTGGCTGCGTGGTTCGACGCGCTCTCCCGGGTGCCCACCGCGCAGCAGGCCCATCTGGTGCAGGGGCCTCGTCTGCGCCGCTTGTACGACGTATATCGGACCGCCGGCGCCGGCAACAGCGCCACCCGCGGCGTCTTCCCTCGCAATGCCGACCTGCTGATGCTGATGAGCGGCCTGTCGTGGCGGCCCAATGGCGACATGGCCATTCCCGGCTCGCTGGCCGCGTGGAGGGAGATCCTCACGCTGCCTTCCAGCCCGAAGATGGTGCAGCAGTGGGTCAGGACCGCTCGCACCTGGGATAGTCCCGAGCAGCTGCTGATTTCGCTGATCGCCTGCACCGCATTCGACACCGATGTGGGTCCCTCGCAGATCTATCTCACCCTGAACGCCATCGACGCAGCCCGCGGCTCGCAGCCCCACCTCTCCGAAGCCACCGTTCGCCTGCTGGCGGAGAGATACACCGAGTTCCACAGCTGGTATCTCACCTTCTCCGAATTCCCCCAGCTTGACGACGCCTCCATCACCCAGTTCGTCAAGTCCGCCGAAGCGGTCAACGGGATCGGCAACAACGCCCTGCGCGCCAACGCCATGGGAGCCTTCCAGGCCAACATCGGCCTGTGGGAGATCCTCGCCCGCCAGCACCAGATCCCTGCCGAGAAGATGGCCTCTTCCTGGATGGCTGTCGTCCAGCCCTTCGCCTCCGCGGGTTCGTCTACGCAGCTGTTCGATGCAGCCCGTGGCTCGCTCCAGGCGCTGCTGACCGCTGCCGGCGGCACTGCGAACATGTCGGAGGACCAGGTCATCGACCTGCTGGCCGGCCCCGCGCAGACCACCGACGTCGGCCGGCGCGTGCACGACGATCTCGCCCAGCGCATGCACTCCGTGCTGGACGACCAGCGCCTTGTTTCTCTCGACACCCTTTTCGGGCTCTATGACGGCCTCGACGCGATGGCGCACGGGTCAGCCACCGCGGATCAGCTGTTGCCCCTGGCCGGCAATCTGCGCGATTTCGAGATGCCGCGCGCCATCTTTACCAACAGCGAAAAAGTAGCCTGGGCCCCGGGCATCTACAGCAGCCGCCACGCCGAGTTGCAGGTGCGCACCAACCTGACGAGGGTTCTCGATTCCAAGCCTTCCGCCGCGCAGCTGGAGGCGGCGCGAGGGGAGCTGACACCTTTCCTGCGCGACACCCTGGTCGGTCTGAACTACGCCTGGTACGAGCCTCCCGGCGCGCAGGTGCTGCACCACAATCCTCTCTTCGTCCGCTCCCATGATTTCTCCGGCACTTCGATCGTGGGCTACGACCAGCTATGGGATCCGCCAACGCTGATCGGCATCGGCGTCACCGCGGGCGGCGGCGCCTACCTGGTCGGCTCGCTCTCCGACCTGCCCTATGCTCTGGCCACCACGGAAGAGGACTTCATCGCGCCCCAGCATGTGCAGGCGCTGATCTGGCGCGCGGTCGTTCCCGGCATTCTGGTCGGCGCGGTTCAGCCGCGCTGGTGGTCTGTAACCCAGCAGGAGATGCACGCTGCGGCTCTTTATCAGCGGGTTGGCGAGGAGCTGATCAGCGCCGCGGCGGGCAACGCCGATCTGCGCGCTCACCTGCTCGACATCCTCTCGACCAATATGTCGCCGCAGGCTCTGGAGTCGGTTCGCGCGGCCCTATTGCACCCCGCTCAGGTCAACGACGCTCTGGCGATGATTACGCCGGCCGAGAAATTCATTCTCACCGCGCAATTCCGCAGCCGCTATCCGGCTCAGGCGGCGGCCTCCGGTCCGGCCGGCGCGGAACTCGACGCTCTCGTCCGCCAGGATCCGGCAGACACCAGCGAGGAGCGGATCTCGCGGGACTTCGGCATCCCGCATCCCACGCTGGAGCAGACCAACGCCTGCGCCATCCTCGACATGAAGCCGCTGCCGGCGTTCGGCGGCGCTCCCAACCGGCTGATCGGCGAGTCGTGGGAATCCACCAATCTGTACTGGGCGCGCATCGCGGATGAGATGGGCTATTCTCCCGCGATGCTGAACCTTCTGGTTCCCGAGCTCAGCCGGCAGATGGTCGCGCGCATCTTCGCGACCGATCTGGAAGACTGGCCGGCGCTGCTACGCGCCATGCGCCAGACGGGCGAGGAGTTTCGTCAGGGCCAGATCAAAATTGCGGCGGTGGATGCGGTGCACGCGCCGGATCATTCCATCGGGTCAGGGCAATGAGGTTCAGCATGCCAGGGAAATCCATCGTCTCCGTTGCTGTTTGTGCGGCTCTCTTCCTGCTTCTGGCAGTCGGCGGCCGCCAGCCGGCCGCCCAGGAAGGCAATTCGCGGATCTTCGTCAACGTCGTGCTGGTGCAGCTGAACGTCGCGGTCACCGACAAGAAGGGCAACTACGTCCGCGGCCTGAAACCATCGGACTTCCTGGTCACCGAAGACAACATCCCGGAGTCCATCTCCTCCTTTGAAGAGGGAGGCGAAGTGGCCGCCAGTCTGTCCTCGCCGGGCTCGGCAACGCCGCCTGGCTCGTCCGCATCGGCGGCGCCCGGCACTGCGAACGCCCCGGCGCCGGCTGCTCCCGGCAGCGATACTTCCGCGATCTCCGTGGATTCGGTGACCGGCATTCCCCACTTCGAAGGGGCGAGCGTCTTCATTCTCTTCGACACCAGCGACTACATGTACCGGCAGTTCGTCTTCGCCCAGGACGCCATCGCCGGCTTCGTCCGCTCCATGCAGGGGGCGGACAAGATCGCTTTCTACTCGTACAGCCGCGACCTTTCCCGGGGCACGGTGCTCACCTCCGACCGTAACCTCGTTCTCCGCGGGGTGCGCAGCACCGTGGCTGGCGATGAGGCCGCGCTCTACAACTGCCTGCTGCTCACCGTGCGGGACGCGGCCCAGCTGCACGGCCGCAAAGCCATCGTGGTCTTTTCCAACGGTCCGGACAACGCGAGTTCCGTCCCACCCGAGGACGTCGAAGAGCTGGCCCAGTCCACCGGAACCATCATCTATATCGTCAGCACCCGCATCGCCCAGGCAGAGCCGGTCTCGACCGCGGTCTTCGAGCGCATGAGCAAAGCCACCGGCGGCAAAGCTTACTTCGCCAGGAACTGGGAAGACGAGCGCCAGGCCTTTGCTTCCATCCGCGACGACCTCTCGCACCTGTACACGCTCAGCTACTATCCCAAAGCCAATCCGAATCGCGGCTGGCGCAGGATTACCGTTCGCCTGGTGGGCAAGGATGCGCAGAAATACCGGGTCCGCACCCGCGACGGCTATCGCCTGCTGCAGCAGTCGGCGCTGGCCTCGGAATCGGCCTCGGCCCGTTAAGTCCGCCTTACCGGGTGTCGCGAAGGCCGCGTGTCAGGGTTGGATTTCAGGCACGGAATCCGCCGGCGCCTGCAGCTCTGTGTTCGCGGCACGGGGAAAATAGTGCCGCAGCGCAATCCGCAGGATTTCCCCGACGCGGAAATTGATCAGCCGGCGCGGCCAGAACAGCTCGCGCTTGTCGCACACGGTTGACTGGCTGAAGCGGGCCACCTCGCCCTTGAGATCCGCTTCGAGCCGCCCATCGTGCTCGGCGATCCGCCGCCGCAGTTCGCGCGCTTCCTGGATGCGCTGCGCCACGCGCGTTCCCCGCCGCCGGGTGACGCGTCCGTACTCGAGCTTCAACTCGTTGAGCCGCTCGGCCGCGTCGTAGGTTGCGTCCACCAGCTGCGCCCGGGTCATCGCATCCGTCTCGTAGTTCAGAATCGACTCCCACGAAGGCTGCACCAGCAACTGGCGATGCTCCTCCAGCGTCCGCGCAAAGAACCGGTACCCGAAGGCCTCCGGATCCTCGAACGCGCGGCTCCCCGGATCGACAAACGGGCCGACCGGGGAGATGAAACAGGACAGCCGCTTGTCGCTCATCCCGAACAGGCGTCCGCAATACGCGACCGTATCCATGACAGACTGATGGCTCTGGTGGGGGATGCCGATGAGGTAGAAGACGTCCAGCCGGCTGCAGCGCAGGGCGAGGATTGCCTCGAGCGATTTCTCGAAGACCTCATTCTCGTAGAGCGGCTTCCGCCCGAGCGAGCGCCGCACTTCCGGATCGTGGCTGTCGGGGCTGACCTCGACGCTCCAGTGCGCCACCGAGTCGTCGATGCGCCGGAGAAAATCCTTCGGCGGCGGGGCGAAGAACTCGAAGACGATCTCGTTTTTGATGTCGACCCGGCTCAGGCACTCGAGCAGCTCTTCGCCGTGCGCATGGCCGCCCTGCAGCAGATCGCCCACCAGGAATACCGGCGCTTTGGTGATCCGCGCAATCGACTGGATGTTCGCCGTCAGGCTCGCCGGGCTGCGAAACGCGGGCCGCCTGCGGTTGGTGAGCTGAACGCAGGTGGTCTGCGAGCTGCCGCAGGTCGCGCACTGGTGCGCGCATCCCTTCGCGGTGAACACGGCGGTGATGGGATTGTGCCACCAGCGGCTGAACGGCATCACGCTGCGCAGGTCGCCGTGCTCCATCACCATTTCGATCATCCGGTCCGGCCGCAGATCGGCATAGTCCAGCGATGGAGGGGTAAAGGTGTGCGGATTCACCTGCGGCACCCCGTCGTGCTTCCACGTCAGGTTGGGCACCAACCGCAGCTTCTCCTCGTCGCCCAGCCCCTCGAGCAGTTCCAGCAGCGGCGGCTCGGTGCTGTCCCCGCGCAGCACGTAATCCACCTGGGGATAGCGGATGAGCTCCTCATGAAAATACGTCGAGCTGAGGCCGCCGAAGATGACCGGCACGCCGGGAAGCACCTGCTTCACGATCTTCGCCACTTCGAGCGACCCGTGCGCATGCGGCAGCCAGTGAAGATCGATCCCCACCGCCCGGGGATGCAACTTCTTCAGAAACTGCGGCACGTCGAATCGCCGGCTCTCCATCATGCGCAGCGCGAGGTTGACGATGCGCACCCGCATGCCGCGATCCTGCAGATAGCTGGCCATGGTCAGGAAGCCGAGGGGATACATCTCGAAGACGGGCGACGAGGGAATCAGGTCGCTGAGCGGCCCATACAAAATGGCTTTTTCGCGAAAGTCGTACACGCTGGGTGCGTGCAACAGCAGCAGATCGAGGTCCGGCTCCCCGCGCGTTGCGGCTTTCTTCATAGGCTTGACCCTAGTGGGTCCATCGACAGCTTGCAGCGATGGCCATCACATTCGTCGCGGCCGCGTGTTCCGAACGTAATCAACGACATAGACCCCACATCGGGTGGCCGTTCCG
>JBAUGH010000506.1:0-6092 GCA_049679565.1 Acidobacteriaceae bacterium | reverse complement strand
GCCCATAGCCCTTCACCGTCATCGCAAGGATTACAGTCGGGCCGCCCTTGTGCTCCAGCGCCCTCTTGTACGCGTTGTAGATCTTCGCCGGATCATGCCCGCCCCGGTGCAGCCGGATCAACTGGTCGTCGGTCATGTCCTTCACCAGCTCCAGCAGCTCCGGATACTTCCCGAAGAACTCGCTCCGGATATACGCGCCGCCCTTGGCTTTGAAGGCCTGGTACTCCCCGTCCACGCACTCTTCCATGCGCTTCAGCAGCAGGCCGGTGTGATCGCGCTCGAACAGCTCATCCCAGTCCGAGCCCCAGATCACCTTGATCACGTTCCAGCCCGCGCCGCGGAAGACTGCCTCCAGCTCGTCGATGATCCGCCCGTTTCCGCGCACCGGTCCATCGAGCCGCTGCAGGTTGCAGTTCACTACGAAGACCAGGTTGTCCAGCTTCTCGCGCTTGGCAATCGACAGCGCGCCCAGCGTGTCTACTTCATCGGTCTCGCCGTCCCCGATAAACGCCCACACCTTGCGCGGCGTCTGCTGGATCAGTCCCCGATGCTCCAGGTAGCGCATGAACCGCGCCTGGTACACGGCGTTCAGCGGCCCAATCCCCATGGACACCGTCGGGAAGCGCCAGAAATCCGGCATCAGCCACGGGTGCGGATAGGACGACAGCCCCGGTGTATCGCGCAGTTCGTGCCGGAAATTGAGCACCCGCTGCTCGTCCAGCCGCCCCAGCAGGAACGCCCGCGCGTAGATTCCCGGGCTGGCGTGTCCCTGGAAATACACGAAATCTCCCGGCTGATCGCCATAGCTCGCGTGGAAGAAATGGTTGAACCCAACCTCCAGCAGCGTCGCCAGCGACGAATACGTCGCGATGTGTCCGCCGATGCCGTGATCCTTCTTGTTCTGCCCGTGGACCATGGCCATGGCGTTCCAGCGAATCAGAGCTTCGATCCGCCGCTCCAGCTTCCGGTCGCCGGGGTAGGGGACTTCCTCGTGTTTCGGGATCGTGTTCACGTATGGCGTGGTCAGATCGCTGGGCTGTGAAATGCCGGCCTCGCGCGCCCGCTGTTTGAGCGCGGTCAGCAACTCTGCGCCCTGCTCGGGTCCTTCGCCCACGACCACATCGTCGAAGGCCTCGATCCACTCACGAAGCTCCAGGGAAAAGTCGGTCTTTGCCGGGATGCTTACTTTCGTCGCCATCATTCCTCGATCGGATTCGTTCAATCCTGTTTCAGTCTCAATTGGTTTGGATGTCGGGCTGCGCAAAAGGCTGCGGGTCGAGCGCGAAAGGTGCGCTTTCCGACCGCGCCGAGCCCTTTCCCAAAGGGCGCATTCCGGCCTCTGCCGTTGCGTTCGCCGCTT
Organism: Acidobacteriaceae bacterium; assembly: GCA_049679565.1. Lineage (GTDB taxonomy): Bacteria > Acidobacteriota > Terriglobia > Terriglobales > Acidobacteriaceae > Palsa-343. The sequence goes on along the minus strand of JBAUGH010000506.1, from coordinate 4,732 downwards.
TCCAGCGCGCCACCCATTGTCCGCGCCACGCCTCCGCCGGCAGTCCCCGCGCCGTCAGCCACTGCTCAAGCCGGACCACGGCGTCTTCGCCGGCCGCCCCGCTCTTCCCCGATCTTCCCCAGCGCCGGCACACAATCTGTGTTGGACCGCCACCGCTGCGCGCCCGCACAATCGATTCGTGGGCCACCCGGAAGAGCGCGACCACATCGTCCGCATCGGCTGGAATCACCGGCATTTCTTCGCCGTTTTTTCCGTTGCCGGCTTGTCCGTCTCCTACAAAAAGCACCGGCAGCCCTGCGGCGCAGGTCAGTGCCCGCGCTTCTGCAGAGACGGCCTGGCCAGCCGGTAAGAAGATGACGGTCACGCGCCCATTCCTGCGCAACCGGTCGATTGTCGCCGCACCCAGCAACTCGACGATCAAATCCGCCATTCCGGTTTCCGCGGGCCAACGAACCGACAGCCGATGGGCATCGCTGATCCGCACCTCGCTCTCCGTCACCAGGGCGTCACCGTCGCGCAACTCCGCCATGACCCCGGCGAGTACCGCCTCGCGCCCACTCAGCCATCGAGCATTTGCGTCTCCGCGCTCGCACTGTGCGTGCAAATCCAGCGAGAGCTCGAACAACTGCCGGGCCTTCGCTTCGCCGATCAGCGTGTGCTCCGGTCTGCCGTTCGCGCCGGCAGACGTAACCCGCGTTCGTGCCTCGATGTCCATAGTTTTTCTGAGATCCTTTGCCGGCCGCCATTGCCTCGCGTCTTCGGGGAAGGTTGCGCGAGCGCCGCGTCGAGCACGACCCGCTCATAAAAATTGTAGCGCAGCCATCGCCTTCATTTCTGAGGGCCGTGGTTCCCACGCAAGGTTCGGCGCCTCGCACGGATTTCAACAGTTTTGTGAAAAACCCTGTGCATTTCCCGGGTGTCGCTTTCGGAAGACCGGGAATGATGCGCCCTTCACCAATCTGCACTCCTCGCGATGCACCCCGCCTCGTTCCGCAACGCGATCTCTGTCACAGAGAATTGCGTGCCGTCCTGCGCTCCCAACAGCCCGGCGCTCGAATCCGGGGGCGACTCTTACGTCGAATACTCCGCGTTGATCCGCACGTACTCGGCCGTCAAATCGCTCGTCCAGAACCGGCATCGCCCGGTCCCGAGGCCCAGCGCGATGCGAATCGCATACTCCCGCTGCCGCAGGTAAGCGTGCGCTGCGGCTTCATCATATTTTGCAGCACGTCCGCCGTTTGCGCAGATGGGCAGCGTGCCAAACCAGATCGCAATTTTCTCCGGGTCGACCGCTGCGCCCGAGTATCCGACCGCCGCCATCAGCCGTCCCCAGTTGGGGTCGCATCCCGCCCACGCCGTTTTCACCAGCGGCGAATGGGCGATCGCTTTTGCGGCCTTCAGTGCGTCGGCATCGCTGGCCGCCCCTTCGATCTGCAACTCCACCACGTGACCGACACCTTCGCCGTCGGCCACAATCTGCTTCGCCAGGGACGTACACACTTCGGTCAGGGAACGGGCAAATTCCGCATCCTCCGCCCATACATCCACACCGGAGGCCCCGGATGCCATCAGCAGGACGGTGTCGTTGGTCGATGTGTCGCCGTCAATCGAGATGCGGTTGAAGCTTACCTCTGCGGCCGCGCGCAGATAACGGTCGAGGGCGGTGGGATGGACGGCAGCATCCGTGAACAGATACACCAGCATGGTTGCATGTAAGGCCGATCCGCCCGGCGCGCTTGCCGACGCCAGCTGCGGATGGATCATCCCTGCGCCCTTGCAGACGCCGGCGATCCGCACCTGCTTCCCGTCCCGCTCAAACATCGCGTGCGCCACCTTGGCCCGCGTATCCGTGGTCAGAATTGCCTGGGCAAACGCCGAGAACCCCGTCGGGCCCGCGACCAGGGCCTTGTTTGCAGCGGGTAGCGCCGTCACCAGCTTTTCTGCCGGCAGAGGCACGCCGATGATTCCGGTCGAGGAAGGGAAAACCTCATGTCCTTCGCACCCAAAGGCATCGGCTGCCGCCCGGCATACCTGCTCGCACGCGTGCATCCCAGCTTCGCCGGTCGCGCAGTTCGCGTTGCCGGCATTCACGGCGACCACGCGGATCAGTCCACTGCTCCGTTCCAGGTGTCGCCGCCCCACCGTGATGGGCGCGGCCTGCACGCGGTTGGTTGTGAACATGGCAGCGGCGCTGGCGATCCGATCCGCTACGGCGACGGCAAAATCCGCCTTGCCGCTGGGCTTGATCCCAGCCTTCACCGCCGCGAACCGGAATCCGCGCGGCAGCGCCTCAGAAGCAATCAGAGACGTTTCACTCATGGGTAAACATCCACTCTACCAATTCGAAGCTTTGCCATAATCCCCTTGAGCCCTTTGTGATGAACCAATCTGACTTCCTCCTGATGCGTGATGTCTCGGTCGCCCGCGGCGATGCCATCGTCCTCCACAATCTCTCCCTGCGCATTGCGGACGGCGAGCACGTTGCCATCCTCGGCCCCAACGGCTGCGGCAAGTCCACGCTGATCAAAACCATCACCTGCCAGTGCTATCCGATCGTCACGCCCACGACCGAGCTTCGCCTCCTGGGCCGCGAGCGCTGGGACGTCTCTCAACTTCGCAGCCATCTCGGCGTCGTGTCGGCCGAGCTGCCGGGCGAACGCACTCCGGTCACCACTGGCCTCGACGCCGTCACGGCAGGATTCTTCTCCGCTTCTACGCTCTGGCCCAACCTTCATGTCACTGCGGAGATGCGCACCCGCGCCCACCAGGCCCTCGAACTCATGCAGGCCACTCACCTCGAGCGCCGCAAGGTGGGCGAAATGTCCGCCGGCGAGCAGCGCCGCATCATGATCGCCCGCGCCCTCGTCCACCAGCCGCAGATGCTCCTGCTGGACGAGCCGTCGAACGCCCTCGACCTCGCCGCCCAGCGTGAACTTCGCGAAGCGCTGCGCCGGGTCGCGCAGCTGGGAACCGGCATTCTCATGGTCACGCATCACCTGGCCGATATATTGCCGGAGATCGATCGCGTCATCATGATGCGCGCAGGCCGTATCTTTGCCGATGGCCCCAAAGGCCAGCTACTGACGCAGGAAAAGCTGCGCGCGCTGTTTGGCGTTGATGTCACCCTGGTCCGCCACGGCGACTCCTGGCATTCCTGGTAATCTGCGCGGATGCCCTCTCGCTTGCACCTTCGCCGGATCGCGGGTTAACGTATCCGTACACGGGAAAGGAGGATGATCCAGCGAATGAAAAATTCTGATGGTAGTAGTTGCAGGAACCTGCGTGAGGTGACTGAGGCTTAGAGCCGCTCCTGGCTCCAGTGAAAGTCCTGGCGTAACCAAAACGCCGAGGCCACTCCGGATAGCGGGGGCGCCTCAGGTCAATCTCAACAGTCCACCGGTGATCAAGGCCCGCATGCGCAATCTCGCAGCGGGCCTTTCACATTCCGCTGCCTCCGTGACCGTCGTTGCCGCCCGGCTGCGCGCGCGGTTCTACAATATCTTCATGGAACCCCTGGTCATTGCAGGCAAAGCCTTCCAGTCGCGGCTCATCGTCGGCACGGGCAAGTACAAGAACGGTCAGGAAACCCAGGCGGCTATCGAGGCTTCGGGCGCAGAGATGGTCACCGTCGCCGTCCGCCGCGTCAATCTGGACCGCTCCAGGGAATCCCTGCTCGACTTCATCGATCCTCGCCGCTACTTCCTGCTGCCCAACACGGCTGGCTGTTATACGGCCGACGAGGCGATCCGCGCGGCACGTCTCGGCCGCGAGGTCGGACTCTCCGGCTGGGTGAAGATTGAAGTGATCGGCGATCAGGCCACGCTCTATCCTGACGTGCAGGCCACTCTGGAAGCCACCCGCACGCTCGTCCAGGAAGGCTTCACCGTCCTGCCCTATACCTCGGACGACATCGTTTTTGCCCGCCGCCTCATCGATGCCGGAGCCGCGGCCGTCATGCCCCTGGCCGCCCCGATCGGCTCGGGACTCGGCATCCAGAATCGCGCCACTCTGCAGATCCTCCGCGAGAGAATTACGGAAGTTCCCCTCATCGTCGATGCCGGCGTGGGCACGGCCTCCGATGCCGCGCTCGCCATGGAGATGGGAGCCGACGGTGTTCTGATGAATACCGCCATCGCCGCGGCAGCCAATCCCATCCTGATGGCTGAAGCCATGCAGCATGCGGTGCTCGCGGGACGCGAAGCGTATCTCGCCGGCCGCATGCCTCGCAAACTGTACGCCACCGCCAGTTCGCCCCTGGAAGGCGTCTCGAAGCTCAGCGTGTAACGGTTTGCGCACCTCTCGACCATTCCAGCGGTGCTGCCGCTCCGCCTGCGGTACACTGCCCGTAGATTTTCCGCACTTCCGCCGAGGTCTCATCCATGCGCGTCTGCGGCATTGACTGCGGAACCGAAACCACCGGCTACGGTGTCGTCGAGTGCGACGATCCCCGCTCCGGCCATGCTCCGCAGCTGGTCTCCATCGCCTCCGGCGGCATCAGCCCGCCCCGGAAAGCCCACCTGCCCCAGCGGCTTGCGCTGGTTTATGCGGAGCTGGTTGCCGTTTTCGAGCGCTACCGCCCCGACATCGTCGCGGTGGAAGAAGTCTTTTACTCCGTCAACGCGAAATCCGTTATCAAGCTCAGCCACGTCCGCGGGGTCGCCCTGCTGGCAGCTGCGAATGTGGGCCTGCCGATTGCGGAATATGCGCCGCTCACCATCAAATCCACGGTCAC
>JBAUGH010000505.1:0-3155 GCA_049679565.1 Acidobacteriaceae bacterium | reverse complement strand
CGGCGCTCGGTTAGGGTCAGCGCTCGGCTCGGGTCAGTGCCTGGTTCGGATCGGCGGCTGGTTCGGGTCAGCGGCTGGTTGGGGTCAACGGCTGGTTCGGGCAGCGGCTGGTTCGGGCAGCGGCTGGTTCGGGTCGGCGCTCGGTTAGGGTCAGCGCTCGGCTCGGGTCAGTGCCTGGTTCGGATCGGCGGCTGGTTCGGGTCAGTACCTGGTTCGGGACAGCGGCTGGCTGGGATCAATACCGGGTTCGGATCAGCAGCTGGTTCGGGACAGCGGCTGGTTGGGATCAGCAGCTGCTGGTTTCGGATCCGTACCTGGGCCCCCGATCGGGCGAGGCGGTGTCGGGAACAGCACCGCGGGCCCGGATCATCCTCGGGTCCGGATCAGGAGGGCTTGTGATTCGGGGTGCCGTTGTGGGTCTTGTGGTGCTTGTTATGGTGATGATGCGTGGCGGCAAAAGCGGTTGCCGAGAACGACGCCGTGAACAATGCGAGCAGGGTGAGGAGCGCGAACTTCTTCATGGTGGCCTCAGGATGGCACAGCGGGGTATCGACGGGACAGCGGAATCTGTTGAAGAATCAAGAAAGCAACGGCATGGGACTGTTACTGTGGTGACAACGGTGGCGGATGGCGCCATTTGGAAGCGGCGGCTGGGGATTTTGGGCGAATCGAGAGGGTGAAGCGTGGATCATCGACGGTATTTCTTTGACAAATTTGGGATTACGGAGCGGCTGCTGGAGCGCTGCCTGGGCGAGGCGCTGTCGGCGGGCGGCGACTACGCGGATTTGTACTTCGAGTCGGTAGCGGCGACCTCGCTGGGGCTGGACGAGCAGATCGTGAAGTCGGCGAGCCAGGGGGTGAGCGCGGGCTGCGGGGTGCGGGTGGTCAGCGGCGAGCGGACGGGGTATGCGTATACCGATGATTTGTCCGCAGACCGGCTCTTGCGGGCGGCGCGGACGGCGGCGCTGATTGCGAGCGGTCCGGCGAAGCAGACGGTGCAGGGGTTCACGGAGACGGTGGCGCCGAATTTGTATCCGGCTCCGGCGGCGGAGCTGGACACGGATCTGGGAGTGAAGCTGGATCTGGTGAACCGGGCGGACAAGGCGGCACGGCGCTACGATCCCAGGATCACGCAGGTGCGGGCGAGCTATGCGGATGAGCTGCGGCGGATTCTGATTGCGGCCTCGGATGGAACCTACGCGAGCGACACGCAGCCGCTGGCGCGGATGAGCGTGTTTGTCATCGCGAAGGACGGGGAGCGCACGTCGCGGGGCAGCTCGGGCGGCGGCGGGCGGGTGGAGATCGGATTCTTCACCGGCGCGAAGGGGCCGGAGCATTTCGCCGAGGAAGCGGCGCGGACAGCGATTCTGCAGCTGAGCGCGGTGGCGGCTCCGGCGGGCGAGATGGAAGTGGTGCTGGGCCCGGGATGGCCGGGAGTTCTGCTCCATGAGGCGGTGGGCCACGGGCTGGAGGCAGACTTCAACCGGAAGAAGACGTCGGCGTTCGCCGGGCTGGTGGGGCGGCAGGTGGCGAGCAGCAAAGTGACGGTGGTGGACAACGGGCGGATGCCGTCGCGGCGGGGATCGCTGAACGTGGACGACGAGGGATCGGCGACCCAGGAGACGGTGCTGATCGAAAACGGCGTGCTCAAGGGCTATCTGAGCGACAAGCTGAGCGCGCGGCTGATGGGGATTCCGAGCACCGGGAACGGGCGGCGCGAGAGCTATCAGCAGATTCCCATGCCGCGGATGACGAATACGTACATGCTGGCTGGAGAAGATGCGCCGGAGGATATTCTGCGCAGCGTGAAGCGCGGACTGTACGCGGTGAATTTCGGCGGCGGGCAGGTGGACATCACCAGCGGGAAGTTTGTCTTCTCGGCATCGGAGGCGTACCTGATCGAAGACGGGAAGGTGACGGCGCCGGTGCGGGACGCGACGCTGATCGGGAACGGGCCGGAGGCGCTGAAGCACGTGTCGATGGTGGGAAACGATCTGGCGCTCGATGAGGGGATCGGGACCTGCGGCAAAGACGGGCAGAGCGTGCCGGTGGGCGTGGGGATGCCGACGGTGAAGCTGGACCGGATGACGGTGGGGGGGACTCGTTAGTCCTTGCCGGACGGGCGGGCGCGCTGCGCGCCAACTACTAAAGGAGCATGGATGAGCATCGCTGTTGAATCCCGGATCGATTTGCAGCAGCTGGCGGTGGACCTTGTGGCGCGGGCGCTGCGGGTGGGGGCGACGGATGCAGAGGTAACGATCCGCGAGGGCGACGAGTTTTCGACCACGGTGCGGATGGGCGAAGTTGAGACGCTGAAGGAGTCGGGATCGCGCGGGGTGGGACTGCGGGTGCTGGTGGAGGTAGAGAACGGGTACCGCGTGGCCAGCACGTCGTCGAGCGACTTTACGGCGGAGGGACTGGAGCATCTGGTGAAGGGCGCGGTGGCGCTGGCGCAGGTGACGTCGGTGGATCCCTTTGCGGGTCTGGCGGAGCGGGAGGAATTCGGGCAGCTGGAGGGCGATCTCGGGCTGTATCACGAGGACGTGTATTCGCTGCCGACGGAGGAGCGGATTGGTTGGGCGCGGCGCGCGGAAGCGGCGGCCATGGCGGTGGACACGCGGCTGGTGAACAGCGACGGAGCCAGCTTCGACGCGGCGACAGGACGGAGGGCGTTCGCAAACTCGCGGGGATTTGTGGGCGAGTCGCGTTCGTCGTGGTGTTCGATTGCAGCGAGCCCGATTGCGCAGAGCGGGAACGGAGAGATGCAGCGGGACTATTGGTGGTCGCAGGCGCGGACGTTGCGCAAGCTCGACCCGCCGGAGGAAGTGGGGCGGGAGGCGGCGCGGCGCACGCTGCGGATGCTGGATGCGCGGCGGGTGGCGACGCAGCAGGTTCCCGTGGTGTTCGCTCCGGAGATAGCGCGAGGGCTGGTGGGAGCGATCTTTGACGCCGCGGCGGGGGATGCGATTTACCGGCAGGCGTCGATCTTTGCGGGGAAGCTGGGCGAGCCGGTGGCGGCGGAATCGGTGACGGTGGTGGACGACGGGACGATTCCGGGCGGGTTCGGGACGTCGCCCTTCGATGCGGAGGGATTGCCGAGCCGCAGGACGGTGATTGTCGAGAAGGGCGTGCTGCGGAGCTACATCCTGAATACC
>JBAUGH010000504.1:0-6238 GCA_049679565.1 Acidobacteriaceae bacterium | reverse complement strand
AGCAAGATCGTCTACGCCTGGACCACCTACTTCCTCCTGCGGATGATCTACACCGTCAACAATGTGCCCTACGCATCGCTCACCGGCGTGCTCACTGGCGACCCCGACGAGCGCACCAGCATCGCGTCCTACCGGCAAATCTTCGCCAATACCGCCGGCTTCATCGTGCAGAGCCTTGCCATCCCCATGGTCGCGTTCTTCGGACACGGCAACGACAAGCGCGGCTATCAGTTCACCATGGGATTGCTATCGGTGCTCAGCGTCATCTTCTTCATCGTCGCGTTCTTTGCCAGTAAGGAACGCATCCAGCCCAACCCGCAGCAGAAAACCTCGCTCACTCAGGACCTCGCCGACCTCTTCCGCAACGGGCCATGGATCGTGCTGTTCCTCGTCACCACCTTCTACTTCGCCGCCATCGCCATGCGCGGCAGCGTGATGCTTCCCTTCTTCAAATACAACGCCGGCAACGGACATCTCTTCAGCTGGTTCAACGGCTTCGGCCTCACCGCGCTCATCCTCGGCGTCGCCGTCTCCACCCCCATCTCCGTCCGCCTCGGCAAGCGCCGGCTGTTCATCCTCAGCATGGTTCTCACCGGCGTCTTCAATGTCGCGCTGCTCTTCCTTCCGCCCACGGCCACCATCGCCATCATCACTTCTGAAGTCCTGCGCCAGTTCTGCTATGGAACCTCCGGCCCGCTCATCTGGGCCATGATGGGCGACGTTGCCGATTACGGTGAGTGGAAGACCGGCCGCCGCGCCACCGGAACCGTCACCGCCGCGGTGGTCTTCGCGCTGTGGGTCGGTCTGGCCATTGGCGGCGCGCTGGCCGGATGGCTCTTCTCCGTCTACGGCTACGTCTCCAACGCCGTGCAGACGCCGCGCGCGCTCCTCGGCATTCGCCTCACCGCCAGCGTATGGTCCGGCCTCTTCTTCTTCGCGGCTGCTATCTGCCTGTTCTTCTATCCGATCTCGCGCCAGATCAACAAAACCATTTCCGATGAGCTGGCCGGCCGCCGCAAACTTTACGCGCCGCAAACCGCGCCCTCATCCCGCTAACGCGAAGGAGCCGTCGTTCTCATGGGGATTCGCTCCGCAGCCATCGCCTTCATTCTCGCCGCCAGCCTGCCCGCCATGGCCAAAGCGCCCACCTCTCTCAAGCAGGCTTACAAAGGCGACTTCTACATCGGCGCCGCGATGAATGCCGCCCAAATTACCGGCGAGGACCAGCGCGGCGACGCGATCATCACGTCTCAGTTCGACTCCATCTCGCCCGAAAACTGCCTCAAGTGGGAGATCGTCCATCCCCAACCCGGCAAATATGACTTCACGCTCTCCGACCAGTACGTCGCCTTCGGCCAAAAGCACCACATGTTCATCCTCGGCCATAACCTGGTCTGGCACAGCCAGGTGCCCGCGTGGGTCTTCCGCGACGACAAAGGCAATCTCCTCACGCGCGACGCACTGCTCGCCCGCATGAAGGACCACATCGACACCGTCGTCGGCCGCTACAAAGGCCGCATCCAGACATGGGACGTGGTCAACGAAGCCCTCAACGAAGACGGCACCCTGCGCGAGTCTCTCTGGTACAAAATCATCGGCCCCGACTACATCGCCAAAGCTTTCGAGTACGCCCACGAGGCCGACCCCGGCGCCCAGCTCAACTACAACGACTACAACCTTGAAAATCAGCCCAAGCTCGACGGCGCCATCCGTCTCGTAAAGCAGCTGCAGGCGGAAGGCATACCCCTCGCCACCGTCGGCATCCAGGACCACGACAACCTCACCTGGCCCACCGCCGAGCAGGAAGGCGCTGCCATCACAGCCCTCGGCAAACTCGGCGTCAAGGTCGCCATCTCCGAGCTCGACATCGACGTCCTTCCACCCGCCACCGGCCGGCAAACTGCCGACGTCAGCGTCAGCATCGCGCAGAATCCGAAACTCAATCCATGGCCCGACGCACTGCCGGCCGGCATCCAGCAGCAGTTAGCCAAACGCTATGCCGATCTCTTCGGCGTCTTCCTCCAGCACCGCGACGTCATCAACCGGGTCACGTTGTGGGGAGTCACCGACGCCGATTCATGGAAAAACGACTGGCCCGTCCGCGGCCGCACCGATTACCCGCTGCTCTTCGATCGCGCCGGTCAACCCAAACCGGCGTTCGACGCGGTCATCCAGGCGGCAGAGGCAGCGCGTCCGTAGCGGCCTGACTTACGCCCTGAGGGAATTCGAACTGGATCGTCCGCCTCAGCCCTTCGCTCAGCGAATACGGCGGCGCGAATCCGGTCGTCGCCACCCGCTCCGCCCGAAACTGCGTGCTTTCGCAGAATTTGCGTACCCGGATCGCGCTGACCGGGAAGTTCCGTCCGGTGACTCGAGCAACAAAATCGAGCACATGCCCTCCCAACATCGCTACCGGCAGGGGAATGTGTCGCGGACGGCCGGCCTTTCCCAGGCTCTGCCACACCAGCGCAACCAGGTCTCTCGTGTTCTTGTCCGGACCGTCAACATAATTGAGGATGTGAACTCCCCGCCCCAGACCGAGCGTGTGCGCGACAAACGCTGCGATGTTGCCTACATACGCCATCGACTTCACGTTCCCGCCCGAGCCCACCATCATGAACCGTCCCGCAGCGATCTGGTGCAGCAGGTTGTAGACGTTCCCCCGGTTTCCCTCTCCGAAGACCACCGTCGGCCGCACGATCACCAGGCTCCTGGCGGGATCCTCCGCCGCCCACCCCTGGTACACGCCCTCGGCTTCCAGCTTGGTCCTGCCGTAGTCGTTGAACGGCTCAAAGGGGCCCTCTTCATCGACCGGCCGCGGCTGAAATCCATACACCGCCACGCTGCTGGTAAAGATGATTTTCCCGATGCCCGCCTGGCGCGCCGCCTGGCAAACCTGCTCGGCGCCCCCGACGTTGACCTCGTGATACCGCGAGATCGGCCGCACGTCGTCGCGATGCTCGGCGGCCAGATTGATGATCGCGGTTGCGCCCCGAACCACCTCGCTCAGCGATTCCTGCTGCCGCACGTCGCACTCGGTCCACAGATCGGGAAACGCCTCGCTCTGCCGCAGATCGCCGATGCGAACCGGAACTCCCTGCTCCCGCAGCAGCCCGGTCAGCCGCGTGCCGATGAATCCCGACCCGCCCAGGACCACAACCGGTCCGCTTAGAGCGCCCAACGAAGCCTCGATGCCAGGGGTCACACCCGGATTCTAAACCACCGTCCCCGGTACAAAATCATCATCCTTGTCGCAATCGCGCTGGTCGCGCTTACTTTGGCCTGTGCGATTCCGTCGGCTCCACAACTTTGCGAAACACGGCCGATCCGTAGCGGTCGGGAATTTCAACCAGCAGCTCAGGCTTGTCCCTCAGAAACTCCCGCGCTGCGCGCGAGATCGCATCATCCGATTCGGGCGAATTGAAATCGTGCATGAAGAAATATCCGCCTCTTGCGAGTCGCGGATAGAAAAATGCAAATGCGTCGAGGGCTGGCTGATACAAATCGAAATCCAGCATCACAAAGGCGAACCGCTGAGTCTCAAGGCCAGAAGAGGTCGCCGGAAAGTATCGCTTCCGAAATGAAATATTCTGCAAATCGCCGATGCACTCAGCAACGGCTTCTTCCGAAGTATCGCTGAAGCGATCGTCCTTCTTCGCGGCCAGCGCTTCCGCGGGAAATCCGGCAAATGTATCGAACAGATACAGCCGCCGCGCGGGGGCCAGACGATGCAGAAACGCGCTGGTGGTTCCTCGATAGACCCCTAGTTCCGCAAAGGCCCCCTCGATGTCTTCCTGCAGAACCCGCTGAACAGCCAGCGCCACTGAAGCATACCGCACGTCGTCATGGTAACGTTCTATGAAATCAGCAATGGCCTCAGGATAGGTTGGGAATAACATCGGCCGCCGGATGTTCATTACATTGGCCACTTTTCGAACGGCTACGCGCACATCACCTTTGATCCTGGTCAGTCCGCTCATGTGGAAGTCCCCTTGCGACTCGCCCCGCTCGTGGCCATATCGACGATCGCCGCCACCCCTCGCAGCGCTACGTTATTTCCCTCATCAGGCTGCGGCCTCGATTCCGGGAGCGCCTCCTTCCGAAAGTTGTCACCGATAGATGAACCCTCATCCGAGGGAAGAAATCGGTCGCGAATCAGCTCGAAACTGGACAAATCTATCCCCTCGGTTCACGACACGCGGTTCACTTTGTGGCGCAAAAAGTAGTTGTAGACCTGCGTTCTCAGAGAAATTGGGAGCAGCCGGGCGGGAGTGCGGTATGCGATCGTCCGGACCGCTTGGGCCGTTGTAAGAAATCCAGCGTTTCGAAATGACCAGAACAGGGCGGCTTCGCGTCGCGCATAATCCAATCCTCCACGCCGGCGCTGCATACCGTTTCCGCTACGCAGGGGTCACACCCGGATTCTAAACCACCGTCCATGCCGATCCCGCGCGCGAACTGCGCCTCCGCGCCGCGCCCCCATTCGCAGGTAACCCGCGTCCGCCAGGCTCGGAAAACTCCCCTCGCCGCGTTGCCGGATCGCCGGAAATCCCTTCACCGGCCTCTGCTACCATCATGGGAGTTACCCTCTTCAGGTCGTTTCGGATTCGTGTTCTCCCGGCACAACATGAGCACCACACCGAATGGCGCTTCCCCGCCGAGGATCCTTTACGTCGTCACCCGCGCGGAACGCGGCGGCGCACAGACGCAGATCCTCGAGCTCTTCCATGCCACCCAGAATCGCTATACCGTCGCCCTGGCGACCGGCGAGGAAGGATTTCTCGCCGACGAAGCCCGTAAGCTCCGCCTGCCCGTCTTCCCGATTCCCTCCATGGCCGCGCCCCTCAATCCTGTCAAGGACCTCCGCGCACTCCGCCAGATATCCGCCGCCATCCGCGCTTTCCAACCCGATCTCATCCACGCGCATTCCTCCAAAGCGGGACTCCTGGCGCGTGCCGCGGCGCGCCTGCACCGCATCCCCTGCATCTTCACCGCCCATGGCTGGGCCTTTTCCGACGGCGTTCCGCTTGTCAGGAAATGCGTCGCCCTCCCCGCTGAATGGATCGGCGGACGCTTCGGTGCAACCACCATCGCCGTCTCCCGCTTCGACCACGATCTGGCCCTGCGCTACAAAGTCTCCCCAGCTGACCGGATCACGACCATCCTCGTTGGCAAATCCGACCACCCCGGGCGCGCCCATCCCCGGCAGGGCGACCCGCCCATCGTCACCATGGTCGCGCGCTTTGGCGCTCAGAAGGATCACCTGACTCTGCTCCGCGCGCTCAGCGGCGTCCAGGCTCCCTTCCGGCTGTGGCTCATCGGCGACGGGCCTCTCATGGACTCGTGCCGCGCCGCCGCCCAACAACTCGGCGTCGCTGACAAAACCAGCTTCCTCGGCAATTGCAACAACGTCCCCGATCTGCTTTGCCAGTCCCACCTTTTCGCTCTCATTTCGCGCTACGAAGGCCTGCCCGGCGGAATCCTCGAAGCCATGCGCGCCGCGCTTCCCGTCGTCGCCACCGATACCGGCGGTGTCTCAGAAGCCGTCCATCAGGGCAGAAATGGCCTGCTTGTCGCGCGCGGCGATCATCAGGGCCTGCGGGTCGCCCTTGAGCAGTTGCTCTCCGACCCCGCCCTGCGCGGCTCCATGGGCGACTGCTCGCGGGCGATTTTCGAGCAGAACTTTTCCATCGAAACCATGGTCGCCCGTACCTTCGACCTATACCAGCGCGAGATCGCGCGAGGCCGCGCCGCCCGCGCCGGATCACCGGGCCAATAACTTTTCCAGGTCAGCAATTCTGGCTTTGTAATAAAACGTCTCCAGGAAAGCCTGCCGGCAATGCGCCGCGTACTCTCCCGCGCGTGCCCGAATATCATCGAGCGCCGCCCGAATTCCATCGTGGTCCTTCGCCGACGCGAACCGTCCCGTAACGCCCTCCTCCACATACTCGGGAAAGGACCCCACCCGGCTCGCGATCACCGGCGTCCCGAACATAAACGCCTTCGGCAAAACGCCGCTCTGCATCGACCTGCGGTAGAGATTCCACACCGCGGCACTTTGCGCGTAGCAACGATTGATCTCATGGTTCTGGAGTGGGCGTCCGCATCGAATCTCAATTCTGTCCGCATTCGCCCCGATGATCCTGTCCCGCAGCACCGGCTCCGGCAGCGGCAGCTTCGAGGCAATCAGAAACCGCGCCTCTTCCCTCCGCCTGAAGCATTCCCGCATGAACCGCAC
>JBAUGH010000503.1:0-7957 GCA_049679565.1 Acidobacteriaceae bacterium | reverse complement strand
ATCCCTGGCCGCCATGGGTTTTCATGCGGGAGAAAGGCAGAAGGCCGGTCAACGGCCCGGAGCGGCCGAGAAACAGCGCGACGCCGCTTTGCGAGCGGCGCACGTGGACCTCGCCGCGCAGCAGGATCGTCATCTTCGTGGCGGGATCGCCCTCGCGGAACAAGGGTGCGCCAGACGGAAAAGCAAATTCCTCGCAATGCCGCGCCAGCCACTCCAGGTCGGCGTCGGTGAGCTCCTGGAGCGCCGCAACCTTCCGCAGCGCTTCGACAAGCTCGGGCACCGGGGTTGGCGGAACCGGCAGGGCGAGATCCTCGCCGCCCGCGATTCTGGTCTGCACTGCCCCCAGGGTCGCTGTGCTTGCTTCCATCGCCGCCCTCCTTCCTGCCATGCAAGGATCGTATCCGAACCCGGGCCTGTGCATTCCTGCGGCCGGTTAATTTGCGTGCGGCCGCAGCTTTTCCGCCTGCCGGCGTGGCAGCAGGTCGATCCGCCTATTGAGCCGGTCGGTGCTCAGCGGAGTCGCGCTGCGCAGGAGGACCCGAGCGTCCTCGTCGAGCAGGAGAATCGCGAACTGGCCGGAGGGGATGTGAAACTGCGCGCGCACCGCGCTCATCTCTTTCGATTCGAGCACGGTGTAGGGAGAATCGAGCGGGGTGGTCACCCTGCGGCCATCGGGAACGATGGGAGTAAACAGGACGAAGCGGTCCATCATGTCGTCGGCAGCCGCGTCCAGCAGGGACACCTGGCGCTTGAGCCGCGCATCGTCCCCACCGGGACTGAAGACCAGCAGCGGCCGATAGCAATCGCGCATGGCCGCCAGAGAGCGCGGGACCACCGCGCAGGTGGGGCGGGCCTGCGCCTGCGTCCAGCCGCAGAGCAGGAGAGCTGCCAGCGCCAGGGTGCAACATCGTCCGGTCTTTGGGGAGTGGACCATGGATGCATTGTGAACTTCAGACGAAGGGACGGGGAAAAGGGAAGCACGGCGTTCGGTGCTCCCCACCTTGTGTTTACGCGTCGACGGTTTCGGCCGCGGGCTGCGGGGTTCCGTCCTTCACGACCACGGGATCGAGGAAGGGCATGGCGGCCCGCAGACGCGCGCCGACTTCTTCGACCTGAAGACCGGCTTCCTTTTTGCGCATCTCGGTGAAGTTCTTGCGGCCGGTTTTGTTTTCGTCGATCCAATTCTTCGCGAAGGTGCCGTTCTGGATTTCGGTGAGCAGCTTCTTCATTTCGGCGCGGGTTTGGTCGGTGACGATGCGCGGGCCGGCGGTGTAGTCGCCGTACTCGGCCGTATCGGAGATGGAGTAGCGCATATACGCGAGGCCGCCGCGGTACATCAGATCGACGATCAGCTTGAGCTCGTGGAGGCACTCGAAGTAGGCAATCTCCGGCTGATATCCGGCCGCCACCAGGGTGTCGAAACCGGCCTTGACCAGCGCCGATGTGCCGCCGCAGAGCACGGCCTGCTCGCCAAAGAGGTCGGTCTCGGTTTCCTCGGCAAAGGTGGTCTCGAGCACGCCGCCGCGGGTGCCGCCGATGCCCTTTGCATAGGACAGCGCCAGTTCCTTCGCCTGGCCCGAGGGGTTCTGCTCGACGGCGATGAGGCAGGGGACGCCGCCGCCTTCGATGAAGACCTCGCGGACGCGATGGCCGGGACCCTTGGGGGCGACCATGGAGACGTCCACGTCCGCGGGCGGCTTGATCTGGCCAAAGCGGATGTTGAATCCGTGGCCGAACATGATGGTCTTGCCTTTTTTCATGTGCTGGGCGATTTCCTTTGCGTAGGTTTCGCCCTGGGAATGATCGGGGGTGAGGATCATGATGACGTCGGCCCATGCGGCCACGTCGCTCACCGAACCGACCTGGAGGCCGGCGTTCTTCGCCTTGTCGACGGACTTGCTGGTGGCGGGCAGTCCGACGCGCACCTCGACACCCGAGTCTTTCAGGTTGAGGGCGTGGGCGTGGCCCTGCGAGCCATAGCCGATGACTCCTACTTTTTTCTGCTGAATGAGCGACAGATCGGCGTCGCCGTCGTGATAGGTCTTTGCTGCCATGCTTGTCCTCGTTTCTGGAGAATCCTGATATTGAGAAAGCTTTGCCGGGAAGCGATCGCCGGTCTGTTGTTCGCTGAGGGTCTTCTCTCAACTCCGGGCCGTGAATTCCGGCTAATCGCTGAACCCCGTTTCTTCCGCCATGAGCACATCGCTGGCGCTGGCGCCCTCTTCGGCCTTGAGTTCTTCGGCGGTCTCGAGGCCGGGAACGCGCATCGCTTCCAGCACGCGGCTGGTGTGCTGGCCGCTGCGCATGACCATTCGCCCGGTGCGCGAGACTTCGAGGATGCGGTCGCCGCTCTCATTCAGAACCTGGATGAGCCCCTCGATTTTGCTTTCGACGCCGGTGATCTCGATCATGAGCGACTCCGGGGCGAGATCGACAATGCGCGCCCGGAAGACCTCGGCCAGCTCGAAGACCTGGGAGCGCGTCTTCGGGGTGGCCGCCACTTTGATGAGCGCGAGCTCGCGCGCGACGTGCGACAACTGGCTGATGTCGTCTACCTGGAGCACATTTTCCAGTTTATAGAGGCTGGCCGCGATGCGGTGGCTGGCGGTTGGCGAGGCCTCGCAGACAATGGTCATCCGCGACACGCCGGGTTTCTCGGAGTGGCCCACGGTCAGCGACACGATGTTGATGTTCAGGCGGCGGAACAGCGAGGCTACGCGGGTGAGAACGCCCGGCTTGTCTTCGACAAGAGCGACAAAGGTATGCAGCATCTCAGGCGTCCTTCCCGGTCTCGACCAGGGGATTGCTCTTCGGGCGGCGAATCATTTCATGCAGGGCTGAGCCGGCGGGAATCATCGGGTACACCGAGTCTTCTTTCTCGACGAGGAAGTTGATCACGAACGGACCCTTGTGCCGGCGCGCTTCCCGGATGGCCGGAACGACTTCGGCACGCCTGCTGACGGCAGTCCCGGAGATGCCGTGGGCTTCGGCCAGCTTCACGAAATCGGGGCTGCGCAGCGGCGAGGACTGGTAATTCTTCTCGTAGAAGAATTCCTGCCACTGCCGCACCATGCCGAGGTAGCCGTTGTTGACGACGGCGATGTTGAGGTCCAGCTCTTCCTGGGCGGCGGTCGAAAGCTCGGCCGCGGTCATCTGGAATCCGCCATCGCCGGCGATGACCCACACTTCCCTGTCGGGGCATGCGATCTTCGCGCCGATGGCCGCGGGCAGAGCAAAGCCCATGGTGCCGAGGCCGCCGGAGGTGATGAGCGTCCGTGGCTCGTCGTGCCGGTAATACTGCGCCTCCCACATCTGGTGCTGGCCGACGTCGGTGACGACGATGGCTTTGCCCTCGGTCGCCTTCCATAGGTCGTGAATGACATGCGCGGTGTAGAGATGGCCGCTGTCGGGCAAATTCTTGATGTCGCGCACGGCACATTCACCCTTGCTCGCATCGATCTCCTTCACCCAGGCCGATTCGATTATTGGGTCGCGCGGGGCGAGGTGGGGCAGCAGCGCTTCGAGCACTTCTTTCAGGTCGCCGATGAGGGCCACATCGACGCGGACGTTCTTGTTGATCTCGGCGGGATCGACCTCGATGTGAATTTTCTTCGCGTTGGGCGCGTAGGTGGCGAGGGTTCCGGTGACGCGGTCATCGAAGCGCATGCCACAGGCGATGAGGAGATCCGACTGCTGGATGGCGTGGTTGACCCACGCCTCGCCGTGCATGCCCATCATGCCGAGCGAGAGGGGATGCGAGGCGGGAAAGCCACCGAGGCCGAGGAGGGTGGAGGCGACGGGAATCCGCATGCGCTCGGCCAGGGTGCGCAGCTGGGCACCGGCACCGGACTGGAGGACGCCGTGGCCCGCGAGGATCACGGGCTTCTTTGCGCTGCGAATCATCTCGGCGGCCTGCAGGACCGCGGCCGACTCGGTCCTGAGCATGGGGTGGGGACGATGGGGCCGGGGCGCGGCAGCGGCAAAGTCGAACTCCGCCGTGGCCTGCTGCGCGTCCTTGGTGATATCGACCAGGACCGGTCCGGGGCGTCCCGATTTCGCCACCATGAACGCTTCACGGATGGTGGGGGCTACGTCCTCTGCGCGCGTGACGACGTAATTGTGTTTGGTAACGGGCAGGGTGATGCCGGTGATGTCCACTTCCTGGAAGGCGTCGGTGCCGAGGACTTTGCTCGACACCTGGCCGGTGACGCAGACGATGGGCACGGAATCGAGCATGGCGGTGGCGATGCCGGTCACCAGGTTGGTCGCGCCCGGTCCTGAGGTGGCAACCGCTACGCCTACTTTGCCCGAGGCGCGGGCGTAGCCATCGGCCATATGCGCGGCGCCCTGCTCGTGGCGCACCAGCACGTGACGGATGGGAAACTTGTGCAGCGCATCGTAGGCGGGCAGAATCGCGCCGCCCGGATAGCCGAAGACCACATCGACGCCTTCGCCTTCGAGCGTCGCCCAGAGAATCTCCGACCCGGTGAGCCGCGTTCCGAGCGAAGCCGCGGTTGTTTTTGCCGCAAGCGCCGCTGCCGCACGCCGCGAATGACCCTTTTTAGCCGTTCCCATGTTGTCAGCTCCTCTTCCTTGTGCGCTCTGGGGAACGCGCTGGTTACAAATTGCCTGACCCTGACTTCTGACCTTTGCCGCTAGTTGGTGACTGCGCCCTGCGACGCCGATGAAACCGTGTCGACGTATTTGCGGAAGACCCCGCGGCGGAATTTCGGCTCGGGTTGCTTCCAGTTGGCCATGCGCGCCGAGAGCTCCTGTTCGGAAATCTCGACGTTGAGCTTGCGGTTGGGGATATCGAAATGGATGGTGTCGCCTTCGCGGACGGCGGCGATGGGACCGCCTACGGCGGCTTCGGGGGCGACGTGGCCGGCCATCAGGCCGCGGGTTGCGCCGGAAAAGCGGCCATCGGTCAGCAGCGCCACCGTGTCGGTCAGTTCCGAGATGCCGGCGACCGCTGCGGTCACGGCGAGCATCTCCTGCATGCCGGGGCCACCGCGCGGTCCTTCATAGCGGATGACCATGACGTCGCCGGGCTTGATCTTTCCCTGCTCGACGGCCTGAAACGCGGCGTGCTCGGAATCAAAGACGCGGGCCGGACCGCGATGCTCCAGCCGCTTGTGGCCGGCGACTTTGATCACGCAGCCGTCGGGCGCCAGATTGCCTTTCAGGATCACGAGGCCGCCGGTTGGCTTGATGGCCTTGTCGAGTGGGCGGATCACGTCCTGGCCCGGCGTTTCTTTCGCGAGCGCAGCCTCTTCAGCCAGGGTTTTGCCGCTGGCGTTGAGGCAGGAGCCATCGATGAGGCAGGCTTCGAGCAGGCGTTTCGCGAGCAGACGGCTGCCTCCGGCGGCCTGGTAATCCGCCGCCACGTACTTGCCGCCGGGCTTCAGGTCGCAGAGGAGCGGGGTTCTCGCGCTGATGCGATCGAAATCGTCCACCGTGAGGGGGATGTCCGCCTCATGCGCAATCGCGAGGAAGTGGAGCACGGCGTTCGTCGATCCACCGCTGGCGGCGACGCTGGTGATGGCATTTTCGATCGCCTTCGGCGTGATGAGCTGGCTGGGCCGGGTGCCCTTGCGGACCAGGTCCATGACGATCTTGCCCGCCTGGCGCGATGCCTCGAGCTTTTCTTCGAGAAACGCCGGCACGCCCGACAGCGCAATGGGCGAAATGCCGAGGAACTCGCAGGCCATGGCCATGGTGTTGGCTGTGAACTGGCCGCCGCACGCGCCCGCACCGGGACATGCGTTGGCCTCGACGGCCTCGAGGCCGGCGTCGTCGAGCTTGCCCGCGGCATGCGCGCCCACAGCCTCGAAAACATCCTGCACGGTGAGGTCTTTGCCATTCAGGTGGCCAGGGGCAATCGAACCGCCGTAGAGCATGAGGCCGGGAATATCGAGCCGCGCAAGCGCCATGACGGTGCCGGGCATGTTCTTGTCGCAGCCGGCAATGGCGATGAGGCCGTCGAACTGGTTGCCGCGGGTGACGAGCTCGACGGAATCAGCAATGACTTCGCGGCTGATGAGCGAGGCCTTCATGCCTTCGGTGCCCATGGTGATGCCGTCGGAGATGGTGACGGTGTTGAATTCCATGGGCGTGCCGCCGGCCTCGCGGATGCCCTGCTTCACCGCTTCGGCGATTTGCCGCAAATGAAAATTGCAGGGGCCGATTTCGGTCCAGGTGTTGGCGATGCCGATGATGGGCTTGGCGAGATCGTCGCGCGTGAAGCCCACAGCCCGCAGCATGGCGCGGGCCGGCGCGCGGCTCGGCCCTTCCGTGACCGCGATGGAATACAGCTTGCCGTTGCTTCCGCTTTTCCCGTTGCTGCTCATGCCTGCGCCGTTTCTCCCGCCCGCGGCTTGACCCAGAATGCCGCGTCATGTTGTTGTTCGAATTTGTCCAGTTCCGCCGCGTGGCGCAGCGTGAGGCCAATGTCGTCGAGGCCTTCGAGCAGGCAATCGCGGCGGAACGGATCGATGGCGAACGTGGTTGCGAATCCCTGGTCATCGCGAATGGTGTTTTCTTCGAGCGAGACCGCCAGTTTGTAATTCTGCGACGGACCCTGGACCCGGGCCGCACGGTCGAGCAGAGTCTGTACCTGGTCCTCGGGCAGCGTGATCAGGAGGATGCCGTTCTTGCCGGCGTTGGAGTGGAAGATGTCGGCGAAGGAGGGTGCGATCACGCAGCGGAATCCGTAGTCGCTCAGGGCCCAGGCTGCGTGCTCGCGGGAGGAGCCGCAGCCGAAGTTGCGCGCCGCCACGAGAATCTTTGCGCCCTGGTAGCGCGGATTGTTCAGCTCGAACGCGGGATCCTGGCGCCAGTCGAAGAACAGAAAATCGCCATAGCCGGTGCGCTCGATCCGCTTGAGAAACTGCTTGGGGATGATCTGATCGGTGTCGACGTTCACCCGATCCAGCGGCATCACCTGCGACGTCAATGTGCGGAATTTCTCCATTACGCCGGCACCTCTTCTTTCC
Organism: Acidobacteriaceae bacterium; assembly: GCA_049679565.1. GTDB lineage: Bacteria > Acidobacteriota > Terriglobia > Terriglobales > Acidobacteriaceae > Palsa-343. The sequence continues at coordinate 962 of JBAUGH010000503.1, read as the reverse complement.
TGAATTCCCACGTTCGGACGTCGGTGAAATGGCCCATGACCGCGGCTGCGGCGGCCATCATGGGGCTGACCAGATGCGTGCGTCCGCCGCGTCCCTGGCGGCCCTCGAAGTTGCGGTTGCTGGTGGATGCGCAGCGTTCGCCGGGCTGGAGGATGTCGGGATTCATGCCGAGGCACATGGAGCAGCCGGGCTCGCGCCACTCGAAGCCGGCCTCTTTGAAGATGCGATCGAGGCCTTCGCGCTCCGCCTGGGCTTTGACGAGCTGCGATCCCGGCACTACCATGGCGCGGACATTTTTGTGGACATGGTGGCCGGTTACGACTTTGGCGGCGGCGCGCAGATCCTCAATCCGCGAATTGGTGCATGAACCGATAAAGACGCGGTCGATGGCGACCTCTTCCATGGGCGTGCCCGGCTTCAGGTCCATATACTCGAGAGCCCGGGTGAAGGCGCGCCGATTGGCTTCGTCCTTCTCTGCCGCCGGATCGGGCACCGTGGCGGTTACAGATACCACCATTCCGGGATTCGTCCCCCAGGTCACGGATGGCTCCAGCTCGACGGCGGGGATCGTCAGCTCGCGATCGAATTTTGCGCCGGGATCGGTGGCCAGTTTGCGCCACTCGGCGACGGCGGTATCCCAGGGGGCGCCCTGCGGGGCAAAGGGGCGGCCCTTGAGCCATGCGAAGGTGGTGTCATCGGGGGCGATCATGCCGGCGCGCGCCCCGGCTTCGATGCTCATGTTGCAGATGGTCATCCGGCCTTCCATGCTGAGGGAGCGGATCGCCGACCCGGCGTACTCGATGACATGGCCGGTGGCGCCGTCGGTGCCGATGCGGCCGATGATATCGAGGATGATGTCTTTGGCCGTGACGCCGTAGGGGAGCTCTCCGTTGGGGCCGCCTTCGATGTTGATGCGGAAGGTCTTGGGCTTGTCCTGCGGGAGCGTCTGCGTGGCCATGACG
>JBAUGH010000502.1:0-3656 GCA_049679565.1 Acidobacteriaceae bacterium | reverse complement strand
GATCCTGGTGGGAGAAGCCGTTGTGGTCCTGACGCCAGACGACGGAGGTGATGAGGAGATTGATGGAGGAGACGGCGGCGCGCCAGCGGAGTTCGGTCTTGGCCTTCTCCAGCCACTTGGCGTGCTGGTTGAACATCGAGTCGATGACGTGCACGAAGGCTTCGTAGCTGGAGAAGAAGCCGTGGCGGCCGGTAAGAACGTAGCCCTCGAACCAGCCTTCGAGGGTGTGCTCGCTGAGCATCTCCATCACGCGGCCGGTGGGGGCGATCTCGGTGCCGTCGGAATCTTCAGGGAGGATGGGCTCCATCCAGGTCTTGGGGCTGGCTTCGTAGATGGCCTGGAGGCGGTTGGAGGCGGTTTCGTCGGGGCCGAAAACGCGGAAGTTGGCGGGGTTATCGCGCATCACGTCGCGCAGGAAGTGGGCGAGAACTTCGGTAGGGCCGACGTATTCGCTGGCGGGTTTTTTGACGGCGCAGGCGTAGTCGCGGAAGTCGGGCATGCGCAGCGGGCGTCGCAGGAGTCCGCCATTGGCGTGGGGATTGGCGGACATGCGGCGGGTACCTTCAGGCGCGAGGGCCCGGATTTCGGGGATGGGCGCGCCGCCGGGCGCGAAGAGCTTTTCCGGCTCGTAGCTGCGCAGCCAGGATTCAAGTTCGCGGAGGTGTTTCGCATTTTCGGGGACGTCGAGGATGGGGACCTGATGGGCGCGCCAGAAGCCTTCGACTTTGTGGCCATCCACTTCTTTGGGGCCGGTCCAGCCCTTGGGAGTGCGGAGAACAATCATGGGCCAGCGGGGCCATCCAGCGGCTGCGCCGGCGAGCCGGCCTTTTTCGCGGGCCTCGCGCTGGATGGAGCGGATGTGGTCGATGCAGTGCTCGAGGGTGGCAGCCATGAGCTGATGCATCGCGGGCGGGTCGTCGCCTTCGACGAAGTGGGGATCCCAGCCATAGCCGCGGAGGAGCCACTCCAGCTCTTCGTGGGGAATGCGCGCGAGGAGAGTGGGGTTCGCGATTTTGTAACCGTTGAGGTGGAGAAAGGGGAGCACTGCGCCGTCGCGCACGGGATTGAGGAATTTGTTGCTGTGCCAGGAAGTGGCGAGGGGTCCGGTTTCGGCTTCGCCGTCGCCGATGACGCAGTTGACGATGAGGTCAGGGTTGTCGAAGGCGGCGCCAAAGGCATGGGAGAGGCTGTAGCCCAGCTCGCCGCCTTCGTGGATAGAGCCAGGGGTTTCGGGGGTGCAGTGGCTGCCGATGCCGCCGGGGAAGGAGAACTCACGGAAGAATTTGCGCAGGCCGATGAGGTCCTGGCTCTTGTCGGGGTAAATCTCGGAGTAGGTGCCTTCCATCCATGCGTGGGAGAGCATCGCGGGCGCACCGTGACCGGGGCCGGCGATGTAGATCATGTTGAGGTCGTCTCTGCGGATGAGGCGATTGAGGTGGACCCAGAGAAAGGTCTGGCCGGGATCGGAGCCCCAGTGGCCGAGAAGGCGCTGCTTGATGTGCTCCGGCTTGAGCGGCTCGCGCAGCAGGGGATTGTCGTAGAGATAGATCATGCCGGCGCAGAGGTAGTTGCAGGCGCGCCAGTAGGCATCCATCACGCGAAGCTCTTCGGCGGTGAGGGGCTGCGGGGTTGCGGAGGCGGTAGGAACGGTTGCGGATGCGGTCGGCGTCGATGAGCTCATCGAGGACCTCGATTCTCCGGGGATACGTTCAGGATAAACAGTACGATGCGCAGGCGGCGGGGTTGGTGTGGGGAATGTGAAATTCGAGAGGCAGCCGGCAGGCTGTAGCCGGAAGCCGGCGGCACGCCGCTACCCGGGAATCTCGAGGCCGGCAATTTCGAGTTCGAGGCCGCCGAAGTCGGGGTGGTCGTTTTCGCGCAGGCGCCAGGCGAGATGGATGACGGAATCGGGGCCGAGCCGGAGCTGGCGGACGCGGTCGGCGAGGTTCCAGCCGACGGCTGAGAACGCGACACCTTGCGCGACCCGCAGGCGGACGTGCTTTTCCTTCATGAAAAACGGGGGCGCGACGACGCGGAGGTTGCGGGTGATGAAGACCGGCTCCTCGTTGCCCATGCCGCAGGGCTCGAGGCGTCGGAGCCAGGAGTAGAGCTCGGGGGTGACCTGATCGAGGGCCAGCTCGGCGTGGCATTGGAGCGAGACGCCGAGGTCCTGGGAGCGGAGACGCGCGGCGGCGTAGTCGCACAGGCGCGCGCGGAGTTCTTCGATGCGGTCGGAAGGAAGGGAAAAGCCCACGGCGTGGGCGTGCCCGCCGAAGCGGGTGAAGAGGGTGTGGCAGCTTTCGATGGCTTCAAGCAGAGGGAAGGCGGCGATGGAGCGGCCAGAGCCGTAGGCCTCACCATTTTCACGGGTGATGACGATAGCGGGTTTGCCGGTCTGGTCGACGATGCGGGAGGCGAGGATGCCGATGACGCCGCGGTGCCAGCCGTCGCCGTCCATGACGATGCAGAGGGCGTCACGGAAGCAGGGTTCCTGGAGGCGGGTGGCGATGGTGGCGAGGATAGCGGCTTCGGCGGCGCGGCGCTCCTGATTGAGGCGCTCGAGTTTGGCAGCGAGGTTGTCGGCCCGGTTCTGGTCGCGGGTGGTGAAGAGCTCGATGACTTCGGAGGCGATGTCCATGCGGCCGGCGGCGTTGATGCGGGGCGCGAGGCGGAAGGCCACATCGACCGAGGTGAGGGGACGGCGGGCGGTGTCGATTTGGGCTTCCTTCATCAGGGCGCGGAGGCCGAGGCCGACGGGATGGCGCAACTCGGCGAGACCGAGGGCCACGAAGACCCGGTTTTCGCCGAGCAGCGGGACGGCGTCGGCGATGGTGGCGATGGCCAGCATCTTGAGGAAGGAGGGAAGGATTTTGGCACGGGCGCGGGCGCGATCCCAGGTTTCGAGGAGGGCCTGGGCGAGCTTGAAGGCGACGCCGGCGCCGCAGAGATGGGGGCAATCGTAGCGGCAGGCGGGCTGGTTGGGATTGAGGACGGCAAGGGCACGGGGCACGCCGAGTTCAGCTTCGGGGAGGTGGTGGTCCGTGACGATGAGGTCGAGGCCGAGCGCGGCGGCGGCCTCGGCAGCGGCGAAGGCGCGAATGCCGGTGTCGACGCTGATGACGAGGCGCACGCCTTCGCGGGCGGCAGTCTCGAGAATCTCGGCCTGCATGCCGTAGCCTTCGCGGAGGCGGTGGGGGATATGGAAACGAACGGAGCCGCCGAGCATTTCAATGGCAGTTTTGAGGAGCACGGTGGCGGTGGTGCCGTCCACGTCGTAATCGCCGTAGATGAGGATGGGCTCGCGGGCAGCGATGGCCTGGCGGATGCGGGCGACAGCGCGATCCATACCGAGCATGGAGAAGGGGTCAAGAAGATGGTCGATGGACGGGGCGAGGAAAGCTTCGGCTTGAGCGGCGGTGCGGATGCCTCGGGTGAAGAGGAGCTCGGCGACCAGCTGAGGAACCTGCGCGTCGCGTGCGAGGGCGATGGACTCGGCGATGTGAGGAGGAGCCAGGATCCAGCGCTGCCGGGGACGGGAGACGGAGGGCAGCGGTCCGGCGGGGAGTGCCTGCGAAGCGGACGGATCAACGGAAGTGCTCACGGCGGCGTCAGGGCTGCTCGTCGTCGTCTTCATCCTCGAAGACGATGTCACCGAG
>JBAUGH010000501.1:0-1951 GCA_049679565.1 Acidobacteriaceae bacterium | reverse complement strand
ATCTGGAGCTGAGCCATGCGGAGGCCGCGGAGTGGCTGGGGATTCTGCGGCGGATGGTATGGAAACTGGAGAGGTGAAGGCCGGCGCGCGCAGACGCTCTCTGCGAATTGGGCTACGGCTTCGCTCCTGTTTTGGCTGCGGCTGCCACGACGGTCAGTTTTCCCCGCAGGCGGATGTTATCCGACGAGTCGCCTACCCGGACGTCGAAGACGCCCGGCTCCACTACGAAGGCGTGGCGGGCGGAATCGTAATACGCCAGGTCCTTGGTGGGGAGGCGGAAGACAATCCTTCGCGTCTGGCCGGGTTGCAGCTCCACGCGCTCGAAGGCGCGCAGGCTCTGGATGGGCTGATAGGTGCGGCTGGTCTCCTGATGGGTATAGAGTTGCGCCACGTCGGCGCCGGCGCGGTCGCCGACATTGCGCAGATTGAAGGAGACCTCGGTTTCGCCATCGGGGCCGGGGGCGACGGCTTTGACCTCGAGACCGCTGTACTGGAAGCGTGTGTAGCTGAGGCCGAATCCGAAAGCGTAGAGCGGAATGCCGCGGAAATACTGATAGGTGAAACCGTCATTCACGTTGTAGTCGTTGGGCGGGGGCACGCCGTAGAGGCCGGCGTAGATGGTGTAGGGCAAGTGTCCGCCCGGATCGTCGAGGCCAAAGATGGCGCGGGCAATGGCGATCCCGCCGGCCTCGCCCGGATACCAGGCTTCGAGAATCGCGGGCAGGTGATCCTGGGCCCAGGTTACGGCCAGGGGCCCGGCATTCATCAGCACCAGAATGGTCTTTGGATTGGCGGCGTACACGGCTTCCATGAGCTGTTGCTGGGCGCCGGGCAGGTTGAGATTGCGGCGGTCGCGGCCTTCGGCTTCGACGCGCAGACTGGTTCCCAGGCAGAGCACGGCCACGTCGCTGCGCTTCGCGAGATCGACGGCGCGCTCGACCGCCCGGGGATCGAAGGCGTCGTCGAAGCCGGCTCCCTGCACATAAGACACCTGCACGCCGGTGCCTAACAGGCCCTTGAGGCCGTCGACCACGCTGACCTTGCGGGCGGGCGTGCCGTAGTAGTTGCCGGTCTCGTAATCGTCGCCGCCGGCGGGGCCGATGACGGCGATGCTGTGGATCGCGGCCTGCTGCAGGGGGAGAAAGCGGCGGCGATTGCTGAGCAGCGTGATCGACTCGGCCGCGACCTTTTCCGACAGCGCCAGATGCCGGGGCGAGCGCACCACGTCCATGGTGAGGTGGCGGTAGGGATCGTCCTGGGGCGGATCGAAGGCGCCCAGCCGGAAGCCCACGCGCAGCACGCGGCGCAGCGCGCGGTCGACGTCGGCTTCAGTCAGCAGGCCGCGCTGCACGGCGAGGGGAATATTCTTCTGAAACTCGGCGTCATCGGAATCATTGCCGGCGCGGATGGCGGCTGCAGTGGCGACTACCGGATCTTCGCTGAAGCGCTGCCCGGGCTCGGCCGGATCGTGCTCCGAGCTGCCGCTGAGGAGGGCGACGGCGCCCAGATCGTCGGTCACAAAGCCGTCGAAGTGCCACTGGCCGCGCAGAATGGCGGTGAGCAGATCGTGATTCACGGCATCGGGGGTGCCGTTGATCGCGTTGTAGCTGGACATGACCGACTGGGCGTGGCCCTGCTCGATGGCGGCCTTCCACTGGGGGAGCCAGTACTCCATCAGGTTGCGCTGGTCGACGACGGCGGAGTTATGCTGGCGCCCGGTCTCCACGTTATAGACGGCGAAATGCTTGACGGTGGCGGCGAGCTCGAGATGGGCGGGATCGTCGCCCTGCAGACCGCGCACATAGGCGACGGCCATGCGGCCGGTCATGTAGGGATCCTCGCTGAAGACCTCCTGGATGCGTCCCCACAGGGGATTGCGCACGAGGTTGATGACCGGGGAGCGATAGACCAGGCCCATGGGTCCGCGCGGGCCGAGGGCATGCGCGTAGTA
>JBAUGH010000500.1:0-2234 GCA_049679565.1 Acidobacteriaceae bacterium | reverse complement strand
GTAGGTGCGGGCCACATCCTCAATGGCGCGGGCCAGCTCGCGCGAGGGCGAGTCGCTCTCATAGCCGAGGGCGAGGTAGCGGCGGATCTCCTCGGGAGAGGCGTTGGCGGGAACGCTTTCGGAGAAGACGCGGACGGCGTGCTCGTCCTGGAACTTGTCGCCGGGGGTGCGGTTACCGCCAACGATGTCGTTGTTGAGGGCGCCTTCGAGCTGCCAGTTGCCCTGTTTGGCCTCCTCGGCCAGATGTCTGCTGCCGAACAGTCCCTGCTCCTCGCCGGCGACGGCGACGAAGACCAGGGTGGCGGGAAGTTTGATTTTCGACAGGACGCGCGCGCATTCGAGGCTCACCGCGGTGCCGCTGGCGTCATCGTTGGCGCCGGGAGCTTCACCGTGGGTGTCGGCATTGGTGCTGTCGCGGGAGTCGTAATGGCCGGTGACGAGGATCATTCTGGAGGCCTGCGCCGGATCGCTGCCGCGCATCACAGCATAGACATCGGTGAGAGGCGTGGGCTGGCTGACGCGAGCCATGGGTCCGGGCAGGGGCTGCTGGATGAAGGAATCGCGATGCACTTCAAGGCATCCGCCACAGGCGGCAGCGATTTGTCTGAACTGCGACTCGATCCAGTCGGCCGCGGCAACGATGCCGGTTCCGGGAGGCAGGTCCTTGTCCAGGCTGGAAAGGGTGCTGCGATTGTGGAACGAAACGAGGGTGGCAATCGTATGCTGAATCTGCGTGGGCGAGATGCGATCCAGGGCGCGGCCGATTTCGACGTCCCGCGGCATCGGCCGGATGGGGGCGCCGATGGCATCCAGATCGCGATGCGCGGCACCGCGAGGGGGAGTGGGCGTTTGCGCGCGGGCGGTGCAGGCGAACGAGGCGAGGAGCAGAACGGCGGTGAAAAAGCGAGGAGCGTCCATGGGTATTGAGTATGCCTGAGGAGCCGGGAGCGGTGCACGCTTGACGCGCGGGGTCATTCTCTTCAAAACTAGCCAAGGCGACAGCGATTGGGGAGCAGCCTCGAGGCGCGGAGCGGCAAGCGGCCACTCCCGGGCTGCCAACATTTTCCTTCGAGTATCGTCCGTTGGATGGACGCAAGATTTCGTTTCTCCCGCTGGAGGGATTCATGCCTATATGCCCGGAATGTGAAAGCACTCTGGACTTTGACGAAGAAGAGATAGAAGAGGGCGATGTGGTCGTCTGTGACGAGTGCGGGACCGAGTATGAAATCGTAGCCACAGAACCTCTGGAACTGAGCAAGGTCGAGGAGGGCTACGAGGACGAGGAAGAGCTCGGAGAAGAGGAAGAAGAATGAGCGAGGGCGTGGGGATTTCATTTTCGCGGAGATTATTTGTGCCGGGGGCGCGTGCTCTGCGGGCTGCGGCGTACTGCCTGGCACTGGCCGGGCTGCTGGCAGTCGTGCATCCGGCGGCTCGTGGCCAGGACGAATTCGGCATCAAGAATCTGCAGGGGAAGGTGCTGAACGCGCATGACGTGGCGATCAGCGGAGCCATCGTCTATCTGCAGAATTCCCGAAACAACGATGTGAAGAGTTTCATCTCGACCAGCAACGGAAGCTTTCGTTTCGCCGACCTGTCTGCCGACACCGACTACACGGTCTGGGCGGCGTTTCACGGCAAGAAGAGCTCCACCCGGCAAGTCAGCTCCTTCGACACGCGAAAAAACGTGTATCTCGATCTCCACAACAGGGAGTAGGGGACCGGTCAGCCGCAAACAGAAACGCCACCCGAAACGGGTGGCGTTTTCTCCTGTGGCGCCGGCTTACTTTTCGCGCTTCCAGTGCACCAGGTCGCCCAGCGTGGTGGTAGAGCTGGAGACGGGCTGCTTGTAGGCTTCCACGTCGGCGCGACTGGCTTCCTCGCCGGAGACGGCGCGGAGACTCAACGCGACTTTCTTCTCCTCCGGGTTCATGCGGATGATCTTGAAGTCGAGTTCCTGGCCCTGCTCGAGCTTCACCGGAGCGCCATGCGCGTCGGTGGCTTCGGAGACGTGGCAGAGGCCCTCCACTCCTTCCGCGATTTCGACGAAGGCGCCGAACTGCGCGGTCCGCAGAACTTTGCCCTTGACCACATCGCCCACGCGGTGCTGGGCAAAGAAAGTTTCCCAGACATCGGGCTGCAGCTGCTTGATGCCCAGCGACAGGCGGCGATTCTCCGGCTCGACACCGAGAACGACGGCGCGCACCTTCTCGCCCTTCTTCAGGACCTCGGAGGGA
>JBAUGH010000499.1:0-8313 GCA_049679565.1 Acidobacteriaceae bacterium | reverse complement strand
CTCGATCGAGACAAAGCAGGGAGTGCGCTACACGCGGAACGGGCAGTTCGAGCGTGCTCCGGACGGCACGCTCACGACCCAGTCCGGGGAATCGCTGCTCGATGCGTCCGGCAAGCCGATCCGTGTGCCTGCAGGGGAGATCGGGGTGGGCGCCGATGGAGCGGTGTCCGTGAACGGAGCGATGGCCGGGAGGATTGCTCTGTCTGGGTTTGCCTCGGGCGCGGCGCTCGCGGCCGAAGGCGCGAACCGGTACGCGGTCGCGGACGGCGCGCAGCCAGGTGCGGCCACGGGTGTGATTCATCAGGGATCGCTCGAAGCGTCGAATCAGGATGTGGTCGGCGGCAGTCTGGTGCTGGTGCTGATGCAGCGCCAGGCGGAGATGATGCAGAAGGCGGTTTCAATCTTCAGCAACGATTTCGACAAAACAGCGAGTGAAGATCTGCCGCGTGTGCCCTAGGCGGCGAGGAGGCGGAGCGTGATTCGAGCGTTATATACGGCGGCAAGCGGCATGAGCGCCCAGCAATTGAATCTGGACACGATTGCCAACAATCTGGCGAACTCCTCGACCGTGGGTTTTCGCCAGCGACAGCTGCAGTTTCAGGACATGATCTACCAGAATCTGGTGACCCCGGGAGCGGCGCAGAGCCAGGAGACCGTTTCCGCGGGGCTGCAGATCGGACTGGGGACCAAGTCCGCAGCCAGCGAGGTCATCATGACCCAGGGCGACATGAACCAGACGAATAATCCCCTGGACCTCGCGATACAGGGGACCGGATTCTTCCAGGTCTCGCGTCCGGACGGAACCCTGGCCTATACCCGGGCGGGGAACTTCTATCTCAATAATCAGGGAACACTCGTCGATGCGCAGGGCGATCCGGTCGTGCCCAACATCACGATTCCTGCGAACGCGACGGCGGTGACGATTACCCAGTACGGGGTGGTGAACGCGACCCTGCCCGGGCAGCAGAATCCGGCGCAGCTGGGGCAGATCCAGCTGGCGACGTTCGTCAATCCTGGCGGGCTCGAGAGCGTCGGGTCGAATCTGTTTACCGCCACCTTATCGTCGGGCGATCCGGTGCTGGGGAATCCCGGGGGCACGGAGGGGCTGGGCACGCTCGAACAGGGATACCTCGAGAACTCGAACGTGGATGTGGTGGGCGCCTTTGTGCAGATGGTGCTGGCGCAGCGCGCCTATGAGAGCAACTCGAAAGTAATTACAGCCGCGAATGAGATGTACAGCGAAGTGAACAACATGGCGAAGTGAGCGATGAAAGCCTGGACGATTCTGCTGGGAATAGTTATCGGTGCAGGACCCGCGCAGGCGGCTTGTGGCCCCGTGCCGCGCGCCGTTCAGGACCGGGGACTGCACCGGGAGTGGCGGGTGGTCGAAGACTGCCTCCATCCGGAGCGGCCCGCGCGGCTCGAGGAGATCGCCTGGGGGACGGGCGCGGTTGACGCGGGAGCCTCTCCCGGGCAGGCGGCCATGGGGCAGAACCCAGCCGCTGGATCGAGGCGTGCCCTGGAGGTACGCATCGGGATGAAGGTGCGGGTGTGGAAACAGAGTGCGGACGGCGAGGTGGAGCTGGCGGGGACGGCGCTCGAGCCGGGGTACAGAGACGACCGAATTCGGGTGCGGGCGGGGCTGGGCTGCGCGGTGGTCGAGGGTGTTGTGCGAGGCCCGGCGCAGGTGCAGTTGTCAGCAGAGCCCAGGCCGCAGCCCGCGTGGAAAGGGTGCGAGGTAAGGTGAAACGGCAGCGAGGAGCCACGTGGATGATCGGCGCGTGCCTGCTGATTCTGAGTGCCGGCGGCGCTGGGGCGAAGCCAAAGCAGCCCGCTGCGATGACGACGCCGCCGGACGTCGCTCTGAACCAGTACATTGCCCGGGTGCGGGCAGAGAAAGCGGCGGAAATTCTGACGCCGGGCTCGATCTGGTCGGCAACCGGCCGACTCACCAATCTGGTGAGCGATGTGAAGGCAACACGGGCGCACGACCCGATCGCCGTGGTGGTTTCCGAGAGCCTGACGGCTTCGACGGACGGGACGGTGAAGAATCAGCGGGCCTCGTCAGCCAGTTCCCAGATCTCGGCTCTGCTGGGAAAGCTGTCGGCGGGGAATGCCCTCAACAACCTGCTGAACCAGAATTCCGCATCGGCGCTGAATGCGCAGGGGCAGAGCGTGACCGATTCAAGCATCACGACCATCCTGGGGGGTGAGGTGGCCGATGTGCTGCCTAACGGCATGCTGGTGATCCAGGTTGTGCGGCAGCTGACTTTTAACCAGCAGACGCAGCTGATCCGTTTGCGCGGGCTGGTGCGGCCGGAAGACGTGAACGCGCAGAACCAGGTGCCCTCAACGGCGATAACGGATATGGAACTCGAGGTGGTGGGCAAGGGGATTATCAACGATGCGACCTACCGGCAGAACCCTCTGGTGCGGTTGCTCGAACGGATTTTGGTTTTCTGACAGCGGCGAGCGATGAACGAACAGAAGAACAAACGGAGCGTAGTGAGAGCGGCGAGCGCGCTTGGCGCATCCTTGCTGGCTCTTGCGCTGGGCCTGGGCGTGTTCCGGGCCGCGGCGGACGACGATGCGGGGAAGACGAAACGAGCGCGCGTGGGTGACGTGGCTTCGGTCGAAGGAGTGCGGGACAATCAGCTGGTGGGATATGGGATCGTGGTCGGGCTGCACGGCACAGGAGACAGCTCGCAGACGGTGTTTCCGATGCAGACGCTCGAGTCGGCGCTGCAAAGGATGGGGGTAAGCCTGCAGGGGAATGCGATGGCGTCGATGATGCAGACGCGCAACATGGCGGCGGCGTTCCTCTCGGGCACCCTGCCTCCCTTTGCCGAGCCGGGAACCAAGGTGGATGTAACCGTGTCGTCGGCGGGCGACGCCAGGAGTCTTGAGGGCGGCGTCCTGCTGCTGACCCCGCTCTACGGGGCCGACGGGCAGATTTACGCGGAGGCCCAGGGGCCGATGGTGCTGGGAGGCTATGCGGTTACGGCCAACGGCAGCAGCAAGTCGGTGAACTACCCGACCACGGCGCGGATTCCCTCGGGGGCGATCGTCGAGCGGGGAGTGCCGCTCGACCTGAGCAGGATGCATCCGCTGTCGCTGCTGCTGAATGAGGCGGACTTTCGGACGGCGGAAGCGGTGGCGTCGGCCATCAATCAGGAGTTGGGAGCCGCCCGGGCGCATGCCATGGACAGCCGCCGAATCGAGATCGCGCCGACGGCGAACGACGATATTCCTGCGCTGCTGGCGCGTGTGGAAGGAGTGGAAGTGGAGGTCTTTCCCCAGGCCCGCGTGGTGGTTAACGAGCGGACAGGCACGGTGGTCATCGGAGGCAACGTAACGCTTGCGCCGGTGACGATTCTGCATGGAGGGCTGGTGGTGAATGTGGTGAGCCATCTGGAGGTTTCGCAGCCGAACTCGCTGTCGCAGGGAACCACCCAGGTGGTGCAGCAGACCACGGTGCAGGCGCAGGATAAGCCGGCGAACCGGATTACGCTGCGGGAAGGGGCAACGGTCGACGATCTGGTAGAGAACCTCCAGCAGATTGGGGCCACGGCCCGGGACATCGTATCGATTTTGCAGGCGATGAAAGCCGCCGGGGCGCTCAATGCCGAGCTGGAGGTGCTCTGATGCAGTCAGTGGCGGCGATGGCCGCGATGAGCCGGGGATCGGCCCGGGTGTTGACGCCGGGGCCGGGGATCGAATCGGGAGCGGGATCCAACGGGGATTCCAGGTTGAAACCGGCGGCGCACGAATTTGAAGCCTGTCTGATGAAGGAGTTTCTGGAGCCGCTCCAGCACGATTCGCTCTTCGAGGGGGACAAAGAGGAGGGAAGCGGTGAGGCCAGCGACAGTGCGCTGCTGAGCTTTGGATCGGAGGCGCTGGCGAAGGCGATTTCTGAGCGAGGCGGATTCGGGATCGCGAAGGAGATCCTGCGGCATTTCGAGAAGAAAGGGCCGGCCGCAGGAGCGGCGGGTTCGGAGAAGGCCCTGAGAACGGGGAACGGCGGACTCAAGTTGTGATGGACTCTGCCGATGAAGGAAGAGAAGGAGACCAGGAATGAACGTCAACAACAACCTCCAGGGACTGCAGCAGCTGTTCTCGAGCGATCCGGTCGCGCGGGCGGAAAATGCCGGCGGAGGGTCGGCAGGGGTGGCGGAGGTCGGGGGTGGCAGCGATCAGGCAACGCTGAGCTCAGCGGCCAGCGCGGCGGCGCAGACTGCTCCGGATGCCGATGTGAGGATGGACAAGGTGGCGCAGGTGCAGCAGGCGGTGGCAGCCGGGACATATCAGGTGCCGTCGTCGGCGGTAGCCGAGAAGATGATCGGCCAGATGCTGAGGGAATAGCACCCCCGCGCGATCCGATGCGGCAACGCTGCAGGCGTAGCCGGCCGCTGGTTAGAGAACGCCAGGAGTCGGCATGCGCGCAGGGCCTGAGGCGTGCACCCTGACGCGCTATGGCGCTGAAAAGGGCAGAGGCTATGAGGCAAGGAATTCAGGCGCTGGCCCGCGCCGATCCATCCTCGCTCGCACGTCTGACAGAGGCGGCCCGCGCCACCACAGGTCCCGAGAATGAAACGGAGAGGTTGGAGGCAGAGCGCCTGCGGCGGACACTGCAGACGCTGCTGGCTCTGACCGGGCGCAATCTGCGGCTGCTGCGGGGCGGGAAGACGATCGCCGGCGGGTGCGCAGGTCGCTGGGCATAACGCCGAGGGCGAAGCGGGCGATGGGAACGATCGGAACGGCATTCGACATAGCGACGGGCGCACTCGACGCGGACCAGGAGGCGCTCAATATAGAAGCCAACAACACGGCTAATGTGAACACGCCGGGCTACACGGTAGAGACGCCGATCTGGGAAGAGAACGATGCCGTTTCGCTGAACGGCATCGGGACCGGGGCGGGCGCAGAGGTGAGCGGAGCGGAATCGCAGCGGAGCCGGGTGCTCGAACAGGCCATGCAGCAGCAAACCCAGACGGAGAGCGCCTCCGCGGCCCGGCTGACGGCGCTCGACCAGATGCAGGCACTCTTTACCGGAGCGACGAGCACGGGGACGGACACCAGCGCGACGAGCGGGATCAGCAGCGATCTGTCGGGTCTGTTTGACGCGCTGGCGTCGCTCGAGGCCGATCCGTCGGACATCGCCTCGCGGCAGAACGTACTCGGGGCGGCGGGGACGCTGGCGTCGGACTTCAACAGCGCCGCGGCGCAGCTGGAGAGCCAGCGAGCCTCGCTCGATGAGCAGAGCACCAGCGTGGCAGGGCAGGCGAATACGCTGCTGAGCGACATTGCGCAGCTGAATGTGCAGATTGAGGAGACCAGTCCCGATGCGGACGCGGGAACGCTGGAGGATCAGAGGCAGCAGGACCTGACGAACCTCTCGCAGCTCATCGGGATCCGCACCGTGCCCACCGAGAACAACGGGCTGACCGTGACTACGATGAACGGAGCACTGCTGGTATCCCAGGGCCAGGCCTATGCGATTACGACGGGCGAGAGCGGCGGGGTGACCGACTTTTTCGACTCGGAGGGGAACAACATTACGGCGGATTTGACCGCAGGCGGTGGACAACTGGGCGGGATTCTGACGGCGCGCGATCAGGATATTCCCCAGGTAGAAAGCGCGCTGGATCAACTGGCTTATGGGCTGGCGACTCAGATGAACACACTGAACGAAGGCGGCGCCGACCTCAGCGGTAACGCGGGAGGAGCGATCTTCGGGCTACCGTCCGGTGCGACGGCCGCAAACCCCGAGGGATCGGCAGCGGGAATTTCGGTGGTGATGACGGATCCTTCGGACATCGCCGCGGCGGCGACGGGCAACGGTCCGTCCGATGATACAAACCTGCTGTTGTTGGCGAACCAGGCGAACTATGCGATGGCGGGTGGGACGACGCCGACGGAGTTTTTCTCCGACATGGTAACCAGCCTTGGCAGCCTGGCCTCGGAGGTTTCGACCGAGAACACAGCGCAGGGCGCGGCTCTGACCCAACTGCAGAACCAGATCGGGTCGCTCTCGGGGGTGAGTCTGAATGACGAGGCCGCCTCGCTGGAGACACTCGAGCAGGCCTACCAGGCGGCGTCGAAGCTTTTCACAGTGCTGGATCAGGTGATGTTGTCGGCCCTGAATCTGGGTGTGGAAACCGCCTACTCGGGATAGTACGCGGGGGGGAGAGGGGATGGCAGACCGGATGAGGCGCGAGGAGAAATGAATTTCAATCCGCTGTACATGACGAATCTGGTGAGTTCGCTGGATGCGACGTCAGCAACCGAGCAGCAATTGACCGAGGAGCTGGCCAGCGGATCGCGTGTGAATCAGTTGAGCGACGATCCGGTGGCGACGGGCGAGAACGTGCTCCTGAGCGCGCAGATCGGGAGCGACGACGCCTTTTCGCAAACCGCGTCCTCGGCGCAAAGTATGCTGCAGGTGACAGACTCGGCGCTCAGCACGGTGGTGAGCCAGCTGACTTCCGCCGTGTCGCTGGCGACCGAGGCGAATAACGGGACCATGAATGCGAGCGATCTCGAGTCGATCGGGAACCAGCTGGCCGGGATTCGGGACGAAGTGCTGTCCCTGGCGAACACGACGTACCTGGGGAACTCCGTATTCGCCGGAAGCCAGAGCGGCACGACGCCGTTTGTGCTGAACGGAACGGCACCGGGGGGTGTGCAGTATCTGGGAGATGACGTCACGAGCTCGGTGGAGACGCCGAACGGGCAGAAGATCCAGTTGGGTTTGCCGGGAGACCAGGTATTTACAGCGAGCGGAGCAAATCTGCTGGCGGCGCTCAACGCGCTGGTGGCGGATTATTCCTCCGGCACGGCTGCGCCGACAGCGCAGGCTGACATGGCGACGCTCAGTGCCGCGCTGAGCCATGTATCGCAGCAGCGTGTGGTGATCGACAACTCACTGTCGCGGCTGACGGCTGCCGAGAACTACGCGCAGACAGAGTCCACGCAACTGCTCTCTGCGCAGACCAGTCTCATGCAGGCGAACGTCGGAGAAGTAGCAACCGGATTGAGCACCGCGGAGACGCAGCAGTCGGCTCTGAGCCAGGTGATTGCGACGCTGGGTAAGCAGAGTCTGTTCAACGATCTCTGAGAACGGCAGCGTGCAGCCGGTCGCCTGAAGCCGGTACCGTGGAGGGTAGCCCGCGGCAGCCGCCGCTTATGGCGTTTACGGACTGCCTGAATCCCTACTGCACCTGGAAGTCCTGCGTGAGGGGGGTGTTCTCCGACGAGTCGCCGACGAAGACGGTGAAGCGTCCGGGGTCGACCTGCCAGTCGTTTTCCTGGTCGCTCCAGTAGGCGAGCGATCGGCGATCGAGGGTGAGGCTGACGTGGCGGGTATCGCCGGGACCGAGGCGGACCTTCTCAAAGCCCTTGAGCTCCTTCAGCGGGCGTTTGATTTTCGCGGAAGGATCGCCGACATAGACCTGGGCGACCGTAGCGCCTTCGCGTTGCCCGGTATTGGTAACGTCGAACGAGACAGTAACGGAGCCGTCAGCGGTGGCGTGCGCGGGTGAGACGTTCAGGTCCGAGAACGAAAAAGTGGTATAGGAGAGACCAAAGCCGAAGGGGAACAGCGGCTTTTCGTCATAGGTCGTGTAGTAGCGGTAGCCGAGGAAGACGCCTTCCTTATAGAAGACGTGGGGTGTCTGCCCCTTATCGACAGGCGCGGCGTAGTAGCTGTCATGGGTGGGATTCTGATCCCAGGCACGCTCGAAGCTGACGGGCAGATGGCCTTCGGGAGAGCTCTGGCCAAGAAGGATCCGGGCCAGCGCGCGGCCGCCTTCCTGGCCGGGATACCAGTTGTGCAGGAGCGCGGGCACGGCGTCGAGCCAGCGGTGCATGTCCACGTTGCCGCCGGCGGTGATGGTCACGATGGTGTGCGGGTTGGCCTGGGAGATGGCCCGGATCAGCTCATCCTGACCGTAGGGAAGCTCGAAGGTGCGATCGAAGCCCTCGCTTTCTGTCGAGGCATCGAAGCCGACGGCGACGATGACGGCATCGGCCATAGCAGCGATCTTTTTCGCTTCAGGTGAAATCAGCTCATCGACGCCGCGGATGCCGAGACCCATGCGAGGGGCGCCCTGCGGCCAGTAGTCGACTTCGATGGACGCAGGCTGTCCGGCGGTGAGCGGAACCTCGACCGAGCGGGGCGCCTGGCCTTCATGCGAGGTCTGATCCATCACTGTTTTGCCGTTCACGCTGAGCTTGTAAGCATCGCCGCCGGCTGCGCTGGTGAGGAACAGATAATCTTCCGTCTTTGCGGGAAGGTAGTTCGCTGTGTAGCGA
>JBAUGH010000498.1:0-6963 GCA_049679565.1 Acidobacteriaceae bacterium | reverse complement strand
GTGCGGGGGTACTTCGAGAAGTCCTCGGTGGGGGCGAACTGGGTGGGATTGACGAAGATGCTGACGACGACGGCGTCGCAGGCCTCGCGAGCGGCGCGGACGAGGGAGATGTGTCCGGCATGGAGGGCGCCCATCGTGGGGACGAATCCGATGGAAGCGCCGGAAGCCCGGAGGAGGGCGAGAGCGGCGCGGGTGTCGGGAATGGTGCGGACTATTTCCATGACTCTCATTCGACCCACTCAAGCCAAAAGAGGGCTTGAAAGGGGAGCACCCGGATTTTGCTTATCCCCCTCAAGCCAACGGCGGGCTTCAATGGGGCACCCGGGTCAGTCTTTGTGGGCGGTGAGCGCCTCCGCGACTTGTTTGGGCAGGTGGTAGCTTTCGGCGTCGCTGGGGAAGGTACGGTCTTCGACGTCGTGACGATAGCCTTCGATGGCGTTGCGGAAGAGGCCGGCGGCATCGCCGTATTGGCGGACGAATTTGGCGGGTTGGGTGAAGCTGAGGTTGACGAGGTCGTGGAAGACGAGGATCTGGCCGTCGCAGTCGGGGCCGGCTCCGATGCCGATGGTGGGGATGCCGACCTCGGCGGTAATGCGGGCGGCGACTTCGCGGGGCATGCCTTCGAGGACGAGGAGGACGGCTCCGGCGGCTTCGAGGGTGTGGGCGTCGTGGAGCAGCGCGCCGATGGCGGCGGGGGATTTGCCCTGGACCTTGTAGCCGCCCATGCGGTTGACGGACTGGGGCGTGAGTCCCAGATGGCCGATGACGGGGATCTCGGCGGAGGTGAGGCGCTCGACGAGCTCGGCGCGGCTGGTGCCGCCTTCGATTTTGACGGCCTGGGCGCCGGCCTCCTTGACGAAGCGGATGGCGTTGGCGACGGCGTCGTCGATGCTGAGGTGATAGGAGCCCCAGGGCATGTCGGCGGCGACGATGGCGCGGTGGACGGCGCGGCGGACGGCGCGGGTGTGATGCAGCATTTCCTCGACGGTGACGGGGAGGGTGCTGTCGTACCCGAGGACGACCTGGGCAAGCGAGTCGCCGACGAGGATGAGGTCGATGCCGGCTTCGTCGACAAGGCGCGCGGTCGAGTAGTCGTAGGCGGTGAGGGCGGTGATGGGCCGGCCCGTCTGCTTTTTTTCCTGCAATGTGGGGAAGGTGACGGGAACCGGCGCGGAGGCGGGGTCGTTGGTGCGGGGCTGCGTGAGGCTCATGGTGTCTCCAGTGCGGCTCCTCCAGAGAGCGGAGGATGACGCCCGAACAGTCTCTGACGATACGCCTGGTGTGGGGGGAGGGGCAAACTGGCGGTGGTCTACCTCAAGCCAACGGCGGGCTTAAATGGGGCACCCACTCCACAATCAGAGCTTCAGAGACTTGAGGTAATCGCGGAAGGCGGGACCGAGGTCTTCGCGCTTGAGGGCGAAGTCGACGGTGGCCTTGAGCATGCCGAATTTGTCGCCGGCGTCGTAGCGGGTGCCTTCGAAGCTGTAGCCGTAGACTTTTTCGGTTTCGAGCAGACCTTTGATGCCGTCGGTGAGCTGGAGCTCGCCTCCGGCGCCGAGAGGGGTGTGCTCGAGCAGGTCGAAGATTTTGGGAGTAAGGATGTAGCGGCCGATGATGGCGTTTTTCGAGGGCGCTTCGGCAGGTTTGGGTTTTTCGACCATGCCGGAGACTTCGAAGAGGCGGGGATTGTCGGGGACCGGCTTGCCGTCGAGGACGCCGTAGGCGGAGATGGCGGGGCCGTCGACGATCTGGGTGGCGATGATGGAGGACTGAGTCTTCTCGAAGACATCCATCATTTGCCTGAGGCAGGGAACGCGGGCGTCGATGACGTCGTCGGGAAGGATGACGGCAAAGGGCTCGTCGCCGACGAGGTCGCGGGCCATGAGGACGGCGTGGCCGAGGCCCATGGCTTCCTTCTGGCGCACGTAAGAGAGGCGGACCATGTGGGAGACCTGGCGGCTGATGGCGAGCAGGTCTTCCTTGCCGCGCTTCTCGAGGGTGCATTCGAGCTCGTAGCTGACGTCGAAGTGATCTTCGATGGCGGATTTGCCGCGGCCGGTGACGATGACGATCTGGTCGCACCCGGCGGCGAGGGCCTCTTCGACGCCGTACTGGATGATGGGCTTGTCGACGAGGGCGAGCATCTCCTTGGGGATGGATTTGGTAGCCGGCAGGAAGCGGGTGCCGAATCCCGCAGCCGGAAAAATGGCCTTGCGAACTTTGGTATGCGCAGACATCGACGAGTCAGATTCCTTCCTGGGATTTCAGAACTGGATGAGAACCGGGCATTCTACAGGGAGAAGGGGATTGGATGCGAGAGGCTTTCCCGGCGTTGGCGAAGGAGGCGGGGCGAACCTGCTTCCACCCTATACTGAAAGCCATGTCACGAGACCTTCATCGTTCGCAGGCGCTGCGGGAGCGCGCAGAAAGGCTCTTCCCCGGAGGCGTGAACTCGCCGGTACGGGCGTTCGGCGCGGTGGGCGGCGAGCCGCCGTTTGTGGTGCGGGGCGAGGGCGCGTATCTGTGGGACGCGGACGGGAACCGGTATATCGACTATTTCGGCTCGTGGGGGCCGATGATCCTGGGGCATGCATTTCCGCCGGTGGTGGAGGCGATCCGGGAGGCGGCGGGGCGCAGCGCGAGCTTTGGGGCTTCGACGCAGGCGGAAGGCGAGCTGGCCGAGTTGGTGCGGTTGTGCTTTCCGGCGGTGGAGAAGATGCGGTTCGTGAGCTCGGGGACCGAGGCGACGATGTCGGCGATCCGTCTGGCGCGGGGGGCTACGGGGCGGAAGTACATCATTAAGTTCGAGGGCTGCTATCACGGGCATGCCGATGGGCTACTGGTGAAGGCGGGGTCGGGGGTGGCGACGTTTGGGATTCCTGGATCGGCAGGGGTGCCGGAGGAGATTGCACACCTGACGCTGGCTCTGCCGTACAACGATCTGGCTGCTGTAGAGGCGGCGTTCGAAGCCTATCGGGGGCAGATTGCGTGCGTGATTGTGGAGCCGGTGGTGGGGAATGCGGGATGTATTCCGCCGCAGACGGGGCCGGCCGGCGTTCCGGAGGAAGTGGTCGCCGCCATGTCGCCGGCGGGGCGGAAGAGATTCGAGCTGACGCTCGGCAAGAGCGACTATCTGGCGGGACTGCGCGCGATTACCGCGCGCGAGGGCGCGCTGCTGATTGTGGACGAAGTGATGACCGGCTTTCGTCTGGCATTGGGCGGCGCGTGCGAGGTGTACGGCCTCGACCCTGACCTGGTGACGCTGGGCAAGATTCTGGGTGGAGGACTGCCGTGCGGGGCGTTCGGGGGACGGGCGGAGATCATGGACCGGCTGGCGCCGCTGGGACCGGTGTATCAGGCGGGAACGCTGAGCGGGAATCCGCTGGCGATGGCGGCGGGGATCGCGATGATCGGTTATCTGCGGGAGCATCGGGACGAGGTGTATCCGCTGCTGGAGAAGCAGAGCGCGGCGCTGACCGAGGGCGTGAGCCAGGCGGCTCTGGAGGCGGGCGTTTTTCCTCTTTGCCTCAACCGGGTGGGCTCGATGTGGACGTGGTTCTTTACCGAGGGCCCGGTGGTGGATTTTGCGAGCGCGGCGAAGTCGGATACGAAGCGGTTTGCGGTGTTTCACCAGGCGATGATGCAGGCGGGAGTGTGGCTGCCGCCGTCGCAGTTCGAGGCGGCGTTTATGAGCACGGCGCATACCGAGGAGGACATCCGGCAGACGGTGGATGCGGCGCGGCAGGCGATGCGCGCAGTGGTCTCGTGACGAGCACTGCGGAAAGCGGCTGAGAAGTGAAGGAGTCGTCCCTCAGCGGCCAAAGCCCCGCGTTGCTGGGGAACCGGTTCCACCGGCAAAAGCCCGGAGCTTTCTTCGGCGTGCCGGGTTGCGGCACCCGATATACCTGATTTCTGAGAGTTCGATGACGGAGAAGGCAGAAATGCAGGTCCGTTCGCCCGTTCGACTGGCCTCACGCTGTTCGGCATTCGCTCAGGGTGACATTACTCGCGTGTGCATTGTTTATCGCGCCAAAGACCGGCGCGACGAATTCTGAAGGCGTGCTCAGGATGACATTTTTTTTTTGACACGGTGAGTGGCGAAACGAGGCATTGCCGGAGCTGAAGGCCGAAATTTCTGCCGGCTGTAACGCGTGGCTGGAGGTCCGGTCTTCCCTGATACAAAAGCAGGGCGCAGGATTCTTCCGCAGGATCGAGAGCCACCTCCCTGGAGACAGCGAGGGTTTCGCGGTTCCTGTCGCTGGCCGTCGAGCGAGGCGCGGCTACCAGAGGTGGAGGGTGAGGCCGGTGCTGAGGAAGAGCGGGGAGATGCCGGGTCCGGTATAGATGCGGCCGTAGCCGACCTCGAGGATGCGCCAGCTGAGGCGCGGCATCAAGGCGCGGGTGGCGCCGACGTCGGCTTGCCAGGCCGGTCCCCAGGAGGAGCCGAAGTTGCCGTTGCGGTCGTAATAGCCGCTGTGGCCGACGCCTCCGCCGGTATCGAGGA
This sequence comes from Acidobacteriaceae bacterium, assembly GCA_049679565.1. GTDB lineage: Bacteria > Acidobacteriota > Terriglobia > Terriglobales > Acidobacteriaceae > Palsa-343. Next base: position 2,459 of record JBAUGH010000498.1, on the reverse strand, counting down.
AGAGGCTGACGAAGGGAAGGCCGACGGCTACGCGAGGGCCGGCTACGGCGTCGAACACATGGACGGAATCGCCGCTGGGCACCTCGGTGGCACGCAGGCCGAAGCCGAGGACGTGTCCCTGGAGAAAGCTGCCGGCGCTTCCACCGAAGAGAGTGCCGACTCCCTGACCGGAACGAGCGGTGGAAAATTCAGCGAAGACGTTGAGGCCACTGCGACCGATTCCCAGGCCGCCAGCTTCCTGACCGCGGGCCGGAACCGCGAGAAGAGCGGATACGAGGACGAGCGAACACCAGCCAAAGAGTGTTTCCACGGGAGACCCTCCGCGTCCAACGGTGAGCAACTGCGATGGGCACGGCGCTTAGGATGCGCGCGGGCGGACGAGATGTTACCTGCGAGATGTTGGCCTTATCAAAATGCGCGCCGGGGGGGTGCGGGGAGAGCAGAATGATGCCGGGAGGAACGGACGTGACTGAGGTCATGAGCACGATTGGCGTGGTCGCCCTGTTCCTGGCGGTCTTTGGGGTCTGCATCCTGTGGGCGACGCATGGTCATCCCAGCGATGCGGACAACGAAGACTTGTCGGTTGTGGCCAAGGACCACTAAGCGACCAGGGCCGGCCGGAAGGGCGGTTCGGAAAACCAGCGGGTGCCTCCTTGTGCCTGGGCGGAGACAACGCAAAGGGGAGTTGCGGGGTTCTCTACCAGTGGAGAGAGAACATGATTGCTACTCCCAACTCTGTAGGCGTAGTGCTTTTGTTTGTTGTGGTTTTTGTAGTCTGCATCCTGTGGGCAACGCACGGCCACACAGCGACGACGGATCCCGAGGAAGAAGACGTCGGGAAGCCGGGCAAGATGGTCTGAGGGGCTAAGCTGCCGCGGTACCCGATTCTTTGGGCAGCAGCGCGCGGGTGACGAGCGACAGGCCGAAGCAGACGAGCAGGCAGCGGACCAGCAGGCGGGGATCGTAGCTCCAGGCGAGCACCGCGAGGCTGAGAGCGTAGCCGAGGGGGAGAACCTCGGCGGCGATGCTGGCCAGCCAGCGGGGACGGGCCGGCGCGTTGGGGATTAAAGGGCGCACGTGGAGCCAGAGGCGCGGGACCTGCTGTTTGTATTCGAGATACGGCGCCCCTAGCTGCGCTGCCAGGAAAGCCTCTTCCCCCAGGATGAGGCGGAAGTAGAAGAATCCCAGAAGAAGCAGGAAGGCGATGGCTCCCGACGGCGGCATGAGAATGGCGACGCTGACGGAGAAGAGCCAGGAGCCGAGGTAGAGGGGATTGCGCACGTAGCGATAGGGTCCCGAAGCCATGACAGCGCCGGCGTGCATAGGGGCGGCGTGGACGATGGAAGCTCCGAGGTACGCGGTGCCCCAGATGCGCAGGGCCGCGCCCGCCAAACCGCACACGATGGCCAAACCTGTGACGAGCAGGGTGGCGCCCTGCACTCCGAGCGCGGGCCACTGGCCGAGCTGGGTACAAAGCGCGAGCCAGGCGGTGCTCATGGGAGCGGCGAGGCGCAGGGTGCTCCACGTCCAGGGAGGCCAGAAGCCGAGCAGGTAGAGCAACACGATGATGAGGAGGCGGAGGCGAAATTCGACTTGCGTGGCTTTCATGGATTCGGTTTCCGGGGCAGGCGCCGGGGATGCGGGGCGCGGGGATGGCGGCTCATCGGAGCGCGTCTTTCAGCCGGCCATGGGCGGCGGCGAGACGGCTTTCCGCCTGGTCGCGGCTGAGGCCGAGCTGGTGCATGACGACGGCGGCGCGAACGCTGCCGGCCTGGGCGAGGAGATCGGCGGCTGCGGCGTGGTCGATGCCGGTGATAGCGGCGACGATGCGAGCAGCGCGGTCGCGCAGCTTGGTGTTGGTGGGCTGCACGTTGACCATCAGGTTGCCGTAGACGTAGCCGAGGCGGATGAGGACGCCGGTGGAGAGCATGTTGAGGACGAGCTTGGTGGCGGTGCCGGCCTTCATGCGGGTGGAACCGGTGACGACCTCGGGGCCGGTGTCGGGGGTGATCGCCAGCTCCGCGGCTTGCTCGATGGGGGAGCCCGGGACGCAGGTGAGTCCAAGGGTGAGGGCGCCGAGGGCGCGGGCGTGCTCGATGGCGCCGAGGACGTAGGGGGTTCGTCCGCTGGCAGCGATGCCAACGAGGGCGTCTTTCTGGCCGAAGGCGTAATCGACGAGGTCGCGCGCGCCCTGGCCGGGGTCATCTTCCGCGCGCTCGATGGAATGGCGGAGGGCGCGGTCGCCGCCGGCGATGAGTCCCTGAATGAGCTCGGGCGGGGTATTGAAGGTGGGCGGGCACTCGGAGGCGTCGAGGACGCCGAGGCGGCCGGAGGTTCCGGCGCCGATGTAGAAGAGGCGTCCGCTGCTGGCGAGGCGGGCGGCGATGGCGTCGACGGCGGCGGCGATGTGGGGCAGCTCGCTGCCGACGGCGGCGACGGCGTGCTGGTCGGCGGCGTGG